>NZ_RZSL01000803.1:0-2202 GCF_003997355.1 Mesorhizobium sp. M1E.F.Ca.ET.041.01.1.1
GGGCGAGGATCATCCAGATTGTAATACCCCATCGCTACAAGAGCAGTCAGCATGATCGATGACAAGGCTATCACGCACCAGCCGATCGCCATGACATGGCGGCGGCTGAAATTGTCGGCGATGGCCCGGCGAAGATCGACAGAATGAATACGGGCAGCGTCGTGAAGGTCTGCACCAGAGCGACCATCACGTCCGAGGTCGAAATGGTTGCCATCAGCCAGCTGACCGCAACGGTCTGGAACAGCCAGCCCAGGCTCGACACCTGTGCGGCAAGCCAGATAACACGAAAGGTGGGATTCTCCAGCGGAGCGAACGTCGCCGACGAAACCGAAGCCGCGTCCGCGCGCGCCACCCTGCTCATTGGGCCGAGCCTCTCTTTTCGTGTAGAAGTTAAATTGGAGATCTCTCCTTTGGTGCACTTGCATATGGAGATTGGCAGGATGAGGGCATTGTAGGTGCCGAGCCGAAGTAATTTTCGAAGGCTGCTTCAAAGCCAATATGAAACCGTTCTGCTGGAGATACCTGTCCCATAGCCAAAGCGCCAATCGATCGTCCTACGGGAATTAACGAACGCCCGGTTCGCGCGATCAGCGCGCAGGCGCCACTCAATTCGCCGGAGCGACCTCATTAGCTGCGTCTATCCGTGCTTATCATCCGAGACGGTTTGGCTTAGGGCCAGGCGACACTGCAATGCTAAAGAGGAAACACCATAGATGGCGATCGGAACCGTGAAGTGGTTCAACAGCTCCAAGGGCTTCGGCTTCATCCAGCCCGATGCGGGCGGCCCGGACGTTTTCGTCCACATTTCTGCTGTCGAGCGTGCAGGTCTGTCATCGCTCGCCGATGGTCAGAAGATCAGTTACGAAATCGAGCAGGACCGCCGCACCGGCAAGTCCTCGGCCGGCAATCTCAGCAAAGTACGCTAATCTTCCTTGGCACCATTCAGGCCAGAACGATTGGCGAAAGGCGGGATCTCCGCCTTTCAAAATGCACATGGCCGAAGAACGAGCGAACGATGTCAGGAGGCCGCCTTGTTGCGGCTCCTCTTTGCCGGTGCGGCCTGTTGGGCCTCATTGGGTTTTCTGCCGAGGCCCATGGTCTTCGCCAAAGCTGAGCGCGCGGCGGCATAGTTCGGGGCAACCATCGGATAGTCTGCCGATAGTCCCCATTTCGCCCGGTATTCTTCGGGCGTCAGACCATAGTGGGTCGCCAGATGCCGCTTCAGCGACTTGAACTTCTTTCCATCCTCCAGGCTGATGATGTAGTCGGGCATGACCGACTTCCTGATGGGAACGGCAGGCTTGAGGTCCTCAGGCTTCGCGACCGGGCCGCCCATCGTGCCCTTCAACGCCGTATGCACCTGACCGATTAGAGCCGGAAGCTCACCTACCGGGAGCGGATTGTTCGACACATAGGCCGACACTACTTCGGCGGTAAGCTCGATGAGGGCGTCAGTATTGTTTTCGGCTTCTTCTGTCACGCAATGCTCCTGCTTTGATAAACGGCGGCGGATCGGTTTTATTAATGAAGGCAGCCATAGAATGCAATCAAAGTCAGGGCTCCCGTAGCACTGGGTATTGCGGGCCGAGGCACACGATGGTTCTACCCTGATGCCGACAGCTTCCGGCAAAAAATCGGTCGGACCCGCCGAGGGGTTTTGCGATTCATGAAACTGCTTTCGAGCAGAATGAGTTTCGTTTCGCCGTCTTTGACGGCCTCGAAAATCAACCTGCGCCGCGCATCTTAATGCCCTGATCCCGCAACCTCCCCTAGGCACCTGCGCCAAGGAGAAATCTTCGATCCAGCCCCTTGAACTGTCTCGGTCCGGACAGCACATTGCGATGGTTGCCGAGCGGAATGCTCGTGCAAAGCAGGGGTTCGCCAAGTGGGAGGAGCGCATGGATGCAGAGGAGTTCGGGAGCCCTATTTTCGTGAAGCGTGCGACCTACATCGTCCAAGAGATTGCGAGCCTCGCGGACGCCATCGATTTCCTCAACGACTGGCCCGAGGATCAAAGAGATCTGACCCACCAGACCGCTCTTCGGGCTTGCTATGACGCAGAGGATGGGCACAAGCCCGTGACCGCCGCGCACCATGCTTTTATCGATTTCGCCAGGCAGGTCGCCATCCTGGAAGATTCAATCTCCGCCATGCAGTGGATCGCCGCCTGCAAAAAGCGGCGCGCGTAAGGACGGTTTGTAT
>NZ_RZSL01000804.1:0-2195 GCF_003997355.1 Mesorhizobium sp. M1E.F.Ca.ET.041.01.1.1
GCGCTAGCGCCATCAAATCCTTCAGCGCCCGGCTGGTCGAGCAGTTCAAGGTGAAGACCGCATCGCTCTCCTCGCCGATCGCCTCGCTGTCGGGCGGCAACGTGCAGCGCGCCGTGCTCGCCCGCGAGCTGACCGGCGAGGTCGACCTTTTGATCGTCTCCAACCCCTGCTTCGGCCTCGACTTCTCTGCCGTCGCCGAAATCCGCGCCCGCATCATGAAGGCGCGCAACGAGGGGGCCGCGGTGCTCCTGATGTCGGAAGATCTGGACGAGCTCCTGGAGCTTTCGGACCGCATCCTCGTCATGTCCGACGGCGCCCTCGTCTACGAGACGCCGATCGCGCAAGCGAGCGTGCAGACGATCGGCGAGCACATGGCGGGGCACCATTGATGGCAAAAATCGAAGCGCTGCCTTTCGCCTTTGCTTTCAGGCCCGAGACCACGGCACTTATCGTCATCGACATGCAGCGCGACTTCGCCGAGCCCGGCGGCTTCGGCGCCAGCCTCGGCAACGACGTCAGCCGGGTGACGGCGATCGTGCCGACGGTGAAAAAGCTGATCGAAGGCTTTCGCGCCGCTGGCCTGCCGGTGATCCACACCATGGAGTGCCACAGGCCCGACCTTTCGGACCTGCCGCCAGCCAAGCGCAACCGCGGCAATCCGTCGATCCGCATCGGCGATGCCGGCCCGATGGGCCGCGTGCTGATCGCCGGCGAGCCAGGCACGGCGATCCTCGATGAGCTCGCGCCTTTGCCCGGCGAGATCGTCATCGAGAAGCCCGGCAAGGGCGCCTTCTACGCGACCGGCCTCGGCGATGACCTGAAGCGGATCGGCGCCCGGCAACTGGTCTTTGCCGGAGTGACGACAGAAGTCTGCGTGCAGACGACCATGCGCGAGGCCAACGACCGCGGCTATGAGTGTCTGGTCGCCGAAGACGCGACGGAGAGCTACTTTCCCGAATTCAAGGCCGCCGCGCTCGCCATGATCAGGGCGCAGGGCGCGATCGTCGGCTGGACGGCGACCACCAATCAGGTGCTCAAGGGAATTGCGAATGCCTAATCTTGCCTTTGCCGGCCTCGTCGACGGTGGCTGGCGCGATCTGGCGTTCGTGCCTTTCCGTGACGGCGTGACGGTGCACTGGCTTCTCAGGGGCGGGCCGGTCGAGCCGAGTGTGGCCGTCCTTAAATATCAGCCAGGCGCCGGCGTTCCGCGCCACCGCCATGCCGGGTTGGAAACCATCGTCGTGCTGGAAGGCACCCAGAGCGACGAGAACGGTGACTATCCGGCGGGCAGCGTGATCCTCAATCCGGTCGGCACCGAGCATTCGGTGTGGACGAAGGACGGTTGCGTCGTGCTGATCCAATGGGACCTGCCGGTTATCATTCTGGGGGAGACGAAATGAGCGACATCCGCTTCGACATCGGCAGCCTGCATGCGGCTTACCAGGCTGGCACCGGCATAGCCGAGGTGATCGATAGGGTGCTGGCCCGCATCGAGGCGGCGGGCGATCCCGGCATCTTCATCCACCTTGCGACGAAAGCCGCGATGCTGGCCGAGGCCGAAGCGCTTGGTTCGTTCGACCCCGTGGCCAAGCCGCTCTGGGGTATCCCCTTCGCCGTCAAGGACAACATCGATGTCGCCGGCATGCCGACCACGGCCGCCTGCGCCGAATATGCCTACACGCCGGACAGGGATGCGACGGTCGTGGCGAAACTCAAGGCGGCGGGCGCCCTGGTCGTCGGCAAGACCAATCTCGACCAGTTCGCCACCGGCCTCGTCGGTGTGCGCACGCCCTGGCCGATCCCAAGGAATGCGATCGATCCGAGGCTGGTGCCGGGCGGCTCCTCTTCCGGCTCCGCGGTGGCGACGGCGCGCGGCATCGTCTCCTTCGCGCTCGGCACCGACACCGCCGGCTCGGGGCGCATCCCGGCCGGCCTCAACAACGTCGTCGGGCTGAAGCCAACCGTCGGCGCGCTGTCGACGGCGGGCGTGGTCCCGGCCTGCCGGACGCTCGACTGCGTCTCGGTTTTCGCGCTGACAGTCGACGACGCCTATGCGGTGCTATCGGTCGCTGCGGCGTACGATGCCGCCGACCCTTACTCTCACGACATCGCCGTCCGGCCACTCGCCGCCCGCCCGCCGGCGCTGAACGTCGGCATCCCGGCCAAGGCCGATCTGAAATTCTTCGGTGACGCAT
>NZ_RZSL01000805.1:0-2189 GCF_003997355.1 Mesorhizobium sp. M1E.F.Ca.ET.041.01.1.1
ATATTAGTGTTATCTTTGCGTCAAGCATGTTAGATCGGAATTCCCTTTTGTCCGGATTTTGACCCGCCGGGAGAGCCTCCTGCCATGCCAATTCTCAAAAGGCCGCCTCCCGCGGAAACCCTGCGTCAGCAGTTGCCGCCATGGCCGATCATGGGAGACTATGCGTTTCGCAGGCGCGGCAAGAAAACGCCGCGGCTGCGAAATGCTTTCAAGTAACTATCTGATTTAGTGGCGATTTCGTTTCGCCATCTCATACCGAGCCGCGAACTGAAACCAAGTCAGAAGGGGCCGGTCGCTTATCTGTTCGCTCTCCCGTTTGCTTGGCGAAGACGATGTGAGGCGGATCGTTGTTTTCGCTCTCGCTAAAATCAGCGTATCTGAAAAAATTTTCGATGTCTGCAAAAAAAATCAACCATTGTGTTATTTCCATGATAATTTAGAATGCGGCAAAAGCGAGCGCCGTCACGAGAGAGCGCGTAACGGCGCTTCTTCGCGCGGCCACGCATTCGCGGCGAGCCGCAGGCGGAAAACGAGAAGGAAACAGACATTGCCCTGTTGCCGGTCCAGGCATGTTGGCAGCGGAAGCGGAGCGGTCCGTGGCTGGCGCTGATGTCATCGTAGGCATCGATTCCGGCACGTCGGTCATCAAGGCGGTCGCCTTCGATCTGAGCGGTCGTCAGATTGCGTCGGCTTCGGTTCCGAACCGATACGCGTCCGGTGCCGACGGCTCGGCGACGCAGTCGCTTCCCCAGACCTGGCGCGACTGCGCCGCGGCACTTCGAGGGCTCGGCGACAAGGTTGAAAACCTGGGCGCGCGCACCGCCGCTCTCGCGGTCACCGGACAGGGCGACGGCACCTGGCTCGTCGGTCGTGAAAACAAGCCGGTCGCCGATGCATGGCTCTGGCTCGACGCACGCGCGTCATCCACTGTCGAGCGCCTGGCCGCGGGTCCGCTCAGCCGCGCCCGCTTCGAGGCGACTGGAACAGGGCTGAATACCTGCCAGCAGGGCAGTCAGATGGCCCATATGGACAGTTACTCGCCCGACCTTCTCGACCATGCCGAAGTCGCGCTGCACTGCAAGGACTGGCTCTATCTGAACCTGACCGGTGTGCGCGCCACCGACCCCTCGGAGGCGAGCTTCACCTTCGGCAATTTCCGTACCCGCCGCTACGACGACACGGTCATCGAGGCGCTCGGCCTTTCCCGGCGGCGCAAGCTCTTGCCGGAGATCGTCGACGGCACGATGGCGACCCATCCGCTTACCGCCGAGGCGGCGGCCGAGACGGGGCTGAAAGCGGGTACTCCCGTCAGCCTCGGCTATGTCGATATGGTCATGACCGCGCTCGGCGCCGGGGTCTGCGGCGGCGAGGGAGACGTCGCCTGCTCGATCGTCGGCTCGACCGGCGTCCACATGCGTGCCGTGCCCACGAACGGGGTCCACCTCAACAAGGAGGGTTCGGGCTACGTCATTGCCCTGCCCATTCCGGGCCTGGTGACGCAGGTGCAGACCAACATGGCGACCTCGCTCAACATCGACTGGGTCCTTGGCCTGGCGGCGGATGTGCTGAAAGAATTCGGGCACGAGGCCAATCACAGTGAACTGGTCGGCCGCATCGATCAGTGGCTCGCCGCAAGCCAACCCGGCCAGGTGGTCTATCACCCCTACATTTCGGACGCCGGCGAGCGCGGACCGTTCGTCAATGCCAACGCCCGTGCCGGATTCGTCGGCCTGTCGGTCAGCCATCGCTATGCGAATGTGGTCCGTGCCGTCATCGAAGGGCTGGGGCTCGCCATACGCGACTGCTATGCGGCGATGGGCGACCTGCCGTCGGAACTGCGGCTTTCGGGTGGCGCGGCCCGTTCGAAGGGATTGCGCGGCATCCTGTCGGCGGCGGTTCATGCGCCGGTGCGCGTGTCGTCGCGCGAGGAAGCCGGTGCCGCCGGTTGCGCGATGATGGCGGCAGTCGCCATCGGCGCGTATCCCGACATGAACGCCTGCGTCGCCGAATGGGTCACGCCGCTGCTGGGGCCCGTCGAGACGCCCGATCCGGCGCTGATTGCGGCCTATGACGACCTTTTCACGGCATTCCGCGCGGCACGCCAGGTGCTGGGGCCTGCCTGGGATGCTCTGGCTGCCGCGCGCCGCAACGCGGCAGGCGCCTCCGCCGAAACGCCTGAAGGAGCAAGA
>NZ_RZSL01000806.1:0-2189 GCF_003997355.1 Mesorhizobium sp. M1E.F.Ca.ET.041.01.1.1
CTCAATCCACTGATCGCGTTGATGCCGCCGATTATCAAAGGGTGCGACGTGGCTGGCAACGATCCGGTCGTCGGCCCTTTGCTGGCGGCTATGACGGCGGAGGCCGCGCAACCGCAGATGGGCAGCGCCACCATCTTGTCGCGCATGGCGGACTTGCTGACAGCCCGGCTCATCCGCTGCTGGGTCAATTGCACTGGAGCCTCGACCACCGGTTGGCTCGCCGCTATCCGCGACCCCCATATCGGCCGCGCGCTGGCAGCCATGCACCGAGACCCCGGCTATAACTGGACCTTGGAAAGCCTTGCTGGCCTGGCAGGCCAATCGCGGTCGATTTTCGCCGAGCGCTTCAGCGCTGTATTAGGGGAGGGTGCTGCACGCTATCTCGCCCGTCTCCGTATGCAGCTTGCCCGCGAGTTGCTGGGGCAAAACGGCTTGTCGGTTGCCGAGGTCGCTGCCCGTTTGGGCTATGATAGCGAAGCATCCTTCGCGCGCGCGTTCAAGCGCATCACCAACGTCTCGCCAGGCGTTGTGCGTCGCACAATTCCCGGACGAACGGATATGAATTTCGGATTTTAAGATACATATCATCCGAAAGGACTCATCTATTGAAGACCTCCAGACCTTGGAGATCTTTCAGTGACAGACACAACATTACAGCTTGAAGACGCAGCGATTGACGTCGATGCCGCCGCGCCAACCGCGTGGAACGCAGCCACGTGGTTCGCGGTCATTTCATTGGCGGCCACCAGCTTTGCCCTGGTGTCAGCCGAATTCCTGCCGGCAGGTCTGCTGACGCCAATGGCGCGCGATCTCGGCATCAGCGAAGGAACGGCCGGACAGGTCGTCACCGCCACCGCTTCGGTCGGCGCTGTGACGGCCATGTTGAGCAATGTTGTCATCGGCCGACTGAACCGCAAGACGGTGCTGGTTATCCTCAGCGCCTTGGCGGTCGGTTCCAACCTCCTTGCAGCGCTAGCGCCCAATTTCTGGCTGTTGCTGTTGGGCCGGGCCGGGCTCGGAATCGCTCTCAGCGCATTCTGGGCACTCTCGGTTGCCGTTGTGGCCAGGCTGGTTGGCGCCAATGCGACAGGTCGGGGCATGGCTATCGTCACCCTCGGCGTCTCGCTCGCCACCATTGCCGCACCATCTGCGGGTGCGTTGATCAGCGACTGGCTGGGATGGCGCAGCGCCATGGCCTTGACAGCGGGGCTGGCCGTGATTGCCATGCTGCTGCAGTGGCTTAGCCTGCCAACCCTGCCTGCCACAGCCAGCAATAGCCTCGCGGATGTATTTCGGCTGACACGGCGGCGTGGCATTCAACTCGGCATGCTGGCCATTCTTTTGCTGATGACAGGGCATTTTGCCGGGTCCGTCTATGTACGCCCCTTCCTCGAACATGTGACACTCCTTGCAACCGGGCCAATTGCCCTGGCGCTGCTCGGATTTGGCGTCGCCGCTGTGATCGGCAATATTGCCGGCGGCCGCATGGCCGATGCCAATATCCGCATGGCTCTCGTGGGCAACGCCGCGTTGATGGCGTTTGCGGCGCTGGCATTGGTGCTTTGGGGCGTGCACATCGCCGTTGCCTTCGGATTTGTCACGCTTTGGGGCCTGGCATTCGGCATGGCGCCGGTGGTGCTGCCGACCAATCTGTCCCGCGCGGCACCTGATGCGCTGGAGGCAGCGGGTAGCCTGATGGTCGTCTCTTTCCAGGTTGCCATCACCATCGGCGCGGTTGTCGGCGGCTATGTCGTGGACACCTATGGTGCCTCGGGGCCTTTGACCCTTACCGTCATCCTTGCCGCATCGACACTCATGCTGGCGCTGCTACAGCCTCGCAGGTGAACTTTGCTACAGCTGACCTAAAGCGCGTCGCGTCTGAACGGCCTCACGCGACGCGCTTTAGGTTGTTGTCTTTATGCATGTCGTTGTCCCAAAACCGCTGCGCACCTTTGGGCGACATGCATTGGGCGGCCTGAATCCGGAACGCCGCGATATTGCAGCTTCGTTACACAAGTTTACGCGGCCCGGTCGTTGCGTGCCGCCACAATCAGAGGTTAAGCACGATCGGCTTCGGCCATTGGGAGGTGGCGGCGATGGGCCGCCGCCTTTTTTGAGGAGATGATTGCCATGGAGAAGTTTTTGCTCGTCGCCGTTGGTGTTGCGGCGCTGGCCGTTTCGGCCTGTTC
>NZ_RZSL01000807.1:0-2184 GCF_003997355.1 Mesorhizobium sp. M1E.F.Ca.ET.041.01.1.1
GACAGCCTTCCATGTGTTCGTATATGTTGAGGAAACGCAGGATGGCCCCGGCATCGGCCGACTTCATCCTGAGCGCGCGGCCGGCGTCGCCGGTGCTGTTCTTGACGGTGATCGCGGCACCCGAACTCGCCATCGCGCTGACATCGAGACCATTCACCCGGGAGCCGGCGCCGCTGTAGTCCAGTTTCAGGTTCGACAGCACTTCGTCGTGGAAGCCGGTGAGCGACTTCACGTCGGCGCTCACCGAGATCGCGTCGGCGCCGGCGCCTTTCGTGGCAGTGTCGACGTTGGAGGTGAACTGCTTGATCAGCGAGCGTGCATCGAGTGAATCGCCGCTCACGTCGACCGCATAGCTCTTGCCCGACCGTTTCACCGAGACGGCGACATCGTCGCCCCTGTTGAGCGCGACCCTGCTGAAGCGGGCCGAGGACAGCGCCCCATTGACCAGCGTCACGTCGCCTTCGACCGAAAAGCTCTTCCCGTCGAGATTGAAATCGGACAGCGTGGTGGTGTTGCCCGACTTGGCCATCGTGAAGGTGGCTTTGGCCGGAATGCCCGCCCCCTTGCTCCATCCGACCCAGGGAATGTCGAGCCTGGCGTTGGTCAGGTCGGCCGAAACGTCTTGACCACCCTCGCCGCTCTTGTCGATCGCCACCTTGATGGTTCCGGCAAGCAGCGGCGACAGGCCGGGCATCGTCGCCTCGCGCGTCTTGTCGTCGAGGACGAGCGCGACCTTGCGGCTGCGCGGCGGACCGTCGTCATCGAGCGGTTCGACGAGATCGAGCTCCGCCGGAATGCCGTTGAGCTTCGCCTTGGCCGATATCACCGCGCGGTCCGGGCTGACGGTGATCGAGCCGTCGGCCTCGGTCACCGTCTGGTCCTCGAACGGCTTGGCTAAAGAAAGATCCTGGTAGTCCAGCGCCACCAGCCAATCGAGCGTCGAGGTGTCGACGCCGGAGGTCAGCGGGATGTCGGCCCGCACATGGCCGGTGACGTCGCCGCTCAAATCCTCCGGCGCGAGGCCGACATGGCGCATGGCGTTGATCGGCTCATAGGAGGCGAGTTCGGCGATCGCCGACGCTTCGCCTGCGACATCGATATCGAGCGCGCCGATGACCGGCGAACGGTTCGCCTGCTTCACGGTGAGCGTGCCGCCGCTTGCCGCCACGGTGCGGCCGCTCGGCATATAGACGTTGCCGGAGGACAGCGTGATATCGACGTCGTTGCCATGGAAGGCGACGACGCCGACGGCGTCGCGGATCGGCGGAATGCGGCCCGCCGTGTCGAAGCGCGAGCCCTCGACCTGGAAGCGGCCGAACACCTCGTCGCCGGAAAGCGGAACGCCGTTGCCGAGCCGCCCCGGCACGACCTGGAACTGCAGGCTGGCGTCGACCACGCGGCCGCCGAACAGATTGTCCAGAACCCAAAGCCGCGCGTTGCGGGCAGAGAACCATGGCCACAATTGCTTGACATGCGAAACGGGCATGTCGTGGACGTTGAGCGAAAGCGACACGCCCGGCGGGCCGTTGTCGATGAAGGCAAGCGAAGCCCTGCCCAGCACCTCGCTCGAACCGCCGGAGCGGACGCCGATCTGCTCGGCGACGAGCTTGCGGCTCTTGGTCTGGTAGACGCCGGCGATGCGGGCGAGGAACTGAAGCGCCGGCTCCGGCGATTCCGACGGCGCGAGCGTCGAGCCGTCGCTGATGAGATCATAGCGATAGGACGGCTCTTCGCCCGCGGCTGCCGGCTTCGGCCCGATCGATCCGGCGAAGTCGAAGGTCGAGCGTCCGGTCTTGATCAGCAGCCGATCGACCGAGATCTTGTTCGATCCCGCCACCAGCGCGACATTGGCGTCGACGTCGGCCGGCAGCAGCCCGCGCGAACCGAGATCGAGCACCGAGCCGTCGAGTGACAGCGAAGCCGTCAACCGCGACGGCGTTTCGCTTGACGCTTCAACGCCCGAGAGCTTCAGCGCAATCGAACCAAGCTTGCCGCCCTGGGGGGCGGAGTTCCCATCGCTAGAGCTTGCCTCGGCCAGGTTTCGGCCGGACTCCGCTACCTCGAGGCTGCCATCAAGCGACGCGATCCGCCGCGCCGTCGCGTCGCGAACAGCGGACGCCTTCAGGATCGCGCGCCGGCCATCGACATCGGCATCGTAAGAAAGCTCGATGCTGCCGGTGCCGG
>NZ_RZSL01000808.1:0-2182 GCF_003997355.1 Mesorhizobium sp. M1E.F.Ca.ET.041.01.1.1
GCAATATCGTGCAGATGACGGGAACCTCGGCCGTGAAGGCAGACTGCGCGGCCGAACTCGGCAACCGCGAGATGTACGCCGGCAGGATGATCAAGCTGGTGAAGTGAGCGCCAATATCCCCTCCGGGGGAGATCACAGCTCGCCCACGATATCGGCGCCCGGCTGTTCGTCGAAGAGCACCGCGCAACCGCGTTTCAGCGCCACCTGGCTCAAGGCGTTCGCAGCCGCCTCGTCCGACGAGACGAAGTCGCCGGTCAAGACGCGCAGTTCCTCGACGGCTTTCGACATTGAGATAAGACGCCCGGCCGAGCGATCGCTCGCGCAGGCGTCGACGATGCAAAGAAGATCGATGAGTTCGAAACTGTCCATGACGGCCTCCGCCAGCGCCATCCCTTCGAAGCAATCAACGGCGGGATGCACGATCGGGTTCCAGCTCACGAACTGGACGGCGGTCTCCGCGGCGCGCGGCTGAGATCGAAGCGGGGCGGCAGGCAAGGCTCGAAGCAGGCGCCGCGCGCGGATCCGGTCGGGTCGGATCGACCGGAAGCAGGATGACCATCTGCGCCCGTCGCTCCGGCCAGAGCGGCCTGCCGAAGACGAGGAAGATGCCTGCGGTCACTGCTGCCAGCAGAAGGCCGACGAATAGGTTCGCGATAACTCGCCGGGCTGCACGGATATCTCCCTGGGGTAGTTCGCTCAACTGCTCTAACCATTTGCTGTACGCAATTCCGGACGGAAAATCGCTACGCACTTTTCCTGGAATTGCTCTGTTTGTTCGTCGCAATTCCGGACGGAAAACCGCTACGCACTTTTCCTGGAATTGCTCTGTTTGTTCGTCGCAATTCCGGACGGAAAACCGCTACGCACTTTTCCTGGAATTGCTGTGGAGCTGCCCGCCACATCGCAGGAAATGGCGGGCGCTCCGTCAGCCGCCGATGAAGGGACTTTTTTCGACGGCCTCCGAGCCAATGAACTGCCGCCGCACTTGTTTCAAGAAATCCGCCATTCGGGCCTCTGCGCTGCAAGGTGGGACCTCAGTCCCGCCGGCGCGAGGGACCGCAGCCCCAGGGCCGGGCCATTCGCCTCCCGGTCCCGCCCTGGCCGCGCGGGCAGGCGCAACCAGTTGGCCGGCGAACGCGTTGATTAAAAGGCTACTCCAGCTTCGGCCCGCGCGCTTCCTCGGAAGACGCGGGCCTTTTTTCCCGGGCCGCGACTGCTTGTCTTTGCATTTAAATTAGCAATCCCGGATTGAAAGGCGTATGAATCGGACAGCGGTCGCCGACGATCGCGGCGTCAGGTTCCGCTTGGACTCATGGAATATGGGGGGATGCCATGGCCGAAGCTCCAATGAACGTCACCAAACTCGAATCCAAGTCGCACAACAATCCCGACGAGGTTCGCTCGCCCGCCAAGACACGTGTCGAAATCGTGCGGCTGCCGGGCTTCACGCTCGGGCGGCTGAACATGCAGCCGGGCTGGAAGTGGTCGGAATGCGTGAAACCGGTGGTCAAGACCGATAGCTGCCAGGTCTCGCATGTCGGCTACGTCGTGTCCGGAACGATCACCGTGCGCATGAACGACGGGACGCAGAAGGCCTTCGAGGCCGGCACGTCCTACACCATTCCGCCCGGCCACGACGCCTGGGTGGAAGGCAATCAGCCGTTCCAGTGCATCGAGGTGCTCAGCGCCGAGCAATACGCCAAGCCGGCATAAGATGGCACTGCCAATCTCCCTCCTTGAGGTGTCGCCGTAGAACAGAGGGTCGTCGCGAGACGCCATTTGGCGCGAAAGTTGGCGCTCAACGCGAGACAAGCCCTCTGGCCGCTTCGCGGCCATTGCCCCTCAAGGAGAGATTACCACCGCAACCGCACAAACCTTCCGGTTGCGCCGGATTGTGGAGGTTTGCACGGTTTGGCGTGGCGGCTTGACAGTAGACCTCTTTTGTTCTCTTTTTGTTTGGCAAACATCCCTTACAAAAGATGCAGCTAATGCTGCAACGCCGCACGATGGGAACGGAAGCGCGCGATGCCCGCCATGGATGCCGCCACCATCCTGCATGCCGATCTCGACGCCTTCTACGCCTCGGTCGAGCAGTTGCTCGACCCGTCGCTGCGCGGCAAACCAATCGCGGTTGGCGGCGGCGTGGTGCTGGCCGCCTCCTATGAGGCGAAGGTCTTCGGCG
>NZ_RZSL01000809.1:0-2175 GCF_003997355.1 Mesorhizobium sp. M1E.F.Ca.ET.041.01.1.1
CAGCATGATGTCCTCGACCCAGTCGGTCGCCGGCCAGCCGGTGGCGCCGCCGGAGCCGAGCCCGATGCACCAGGGCTTGCCGCCGTCGGCGATGATCTTCTTCTCGAGATCGGCGAGCTCTTCCTGCGTCTTCGGCACCTTGTAGCCGGCTTCCTCGAAATTGTCCGGCGAGTACCAGACCAGCGACTTCACGTCCGCCTTGTAGGGGAAGGCGAAGAAGCCGGGCTTGCCGTCCTTGTCCTTGAAGGTGCCGAGGTCGACCCATGACTGGCCGGCGCCGTAATTGTCCTTCACCCATTTGGCGGTGTCGTCGCCGAGCGGAGTGAGCAGGCCCTTGGAAGCCAGGTCCTGGATCAGGCCGGGCTGCGGCAGCACCGCGATGTTGGGCGGGCTGCCGGCCTGGGTGTCGATGACGATCTGCTGTTCGTAATTCTCCGAGGAGGAGTATTTGATCTCGGCGCCGGTGGCTTCCTGGAAGTATTCGAGAACGGTGCGCACCAGGCCCTCGTCCTCGCCGCGCCACGGCCCGAAGATGGTCAGCGTCTCGCCCTTGAGGTCGACTTTCTTGAGGTCGTCGTAGTTTGCCCAGTGGAAGCGCGGGTCCTCGCCCGGCTTGAACTTCAGTTCGGCTTGCGCCGGCAGGCTAAGGGCTAGCGCGGCGAAAGCGGCGCCCAAGAGAAGCATTTTCTTCATCGCAATCCTCCCAGTGGTGAAAACAGTTCGGACGAAACCTCCATCCCGTCCGCCGACGCCCGCGGAACTGTGACTCAGCGAGAAGGCAACCGCAACCTTTCGGAGAGTCTTCCAAAGCGCTTTGGCTTTTTTGATCTCGCCATCGAATTGACCGGAAGTCAAGAGGGTTACTGTACTAATCGATTTAAAGTTCTACTCCATCAGCCATAAAGTGCGCTGCAGCATGCTTTTTTGGCACTGCAGCAGCAATTTTTGCTTCAAACTGCGATGGGCCGCCACTAAGGTCGTCATGTGCGGCGACATCGCCAACAATCATCGGATCAATTTAAATTTAAAGCGCTTTGAGGCTGGAGACCTCGGATGAACCTCAAGCAACTGTCGCACATGCTGTCGCTCTCTCAAACCACGGTGAGCCGGGCGCTGAACGGCTATCCGGAGGTCAACGAGGAGACGCGGCGCCGCGTGATGGATGCCGCCAAGCGCCATGGCTATCGGCCGAACCCCAGCGCGCGGCGGCTGGCCACCGGCAAGTCGGGCATGATCGGTTACGTGCTGCCGACCGGCAATGCCGTCGACATCGACCCGCATTTCGTCGAGTTCCTCTCCGGCCTCGGCGACTATGCCCGCTCGCACGAACTCGATCTCGTGCTGTCGCCGGCCGATGCCGACGACCAGGAGACCACCTATCGGCGCATCGTCGCCAACCGGCAGGTCGACGCGGTCTACATCTCTTCGCCGCGCCCCGCCGACCGGCGGCTGGCGCTGGTGAACACGCTGGGCATCCCTTTCATCGTCCATGGCCGCAGCGAGGGCTTCGATTTCGACTATCCCTATCTCGACATCGACAATGAAGGCGCCTTCCACGAGGCGGCCAGGATACTCGTGCAGCTCGGCCACAAGCGTCTGGCGCTGATCAACGGCGACGACCGCGAGACCTTCGCCATTCACCGCGAGCGCGGCATGCGCCGGGCGCTGGCCGCCAGCGGCCTGACGCTTGGCGAGCGCCACATCTGCTCGCTGACCATGACCGAGGAGAACGGCTATCGCGCCGCTCGCCGCCTGCTCGAGCAAAGCGAGGCTCCCACCGCGATCGTCTGCTCCAGTCTGATCATGGCGCTCGGCGTCGTGCGCGCCGTGCGCGATCTGGATCTCACCATTCCCGGTGACCTGTCTCTGGTCGCCCATGACGACGTCTTCCCCTGGCTGCGACCGGAGAATTTTCCGGTGCCGCTGTCGACGACACGCTCATCGATCCGCCTTGCCGGCGCACGCGTCGCCGAGCGCCTGGCGGCGCGGATATCGGGGCTGGAAGAAGGGGCGCGCGGCGAGGTGTGGCCGGTGGATCTGGTGGTGAGGGGATCGGTTGCTGGGGCGCCGGGATAGGATCGTGTTCCGACGAGCGAGACGCGTTAGAGCACAGCACTGGCGTCGAGTTCCTTCACACCCCCCTCTGGCCTGCCGGCCATCTCCCCCGCAAGGGGG
>NZ_RZSL01000080.1:0-16795 GCF_003997355.1 Mesorhizobium sp. M1E.F.Ca.ET.041.01.1.1
GGAAAGAATGATCGACCCGCCATTTTCGACTCGCGGAGAGTTGAGGCGCCAGAATGGGCCCAGCAGCGACTGGGAGGTCTCAGTCTGTCCTCTGTCGCCATTGTTCAGCAGGCAGACAAGTGAAGACACGCCTAGAGAACCGGCCATCAGCACAAACTCGTTGTGGTGATCAGTATGCAGCTTCCCGATCTCGTTCAGCATGGCTGTCGCCTCCCGAAACTCGACCTCCGTCAGTCGAACCTCGCGCACGAAGGCATGAAGATGCGTGACCATCGCCACGAGGATTTCTCGCAGGCGGGGGTCTTCAGTGCGATTCATCACAGCGAGGACGGCTGGCGTCAGATCGCTTTCAGTTTTGATCACCATATGGGCTACCTCCCGATTTCCCCGACTATCAAAATAATCGATTATCTGTCAAGGCCGCCCGCCCTGCATTCTCGCGGCTCCGAGAAGCCGAGAGGAACAGGATTTCGACATTCAGTGCATTGATTTTATTACGTTTTCTTTTCATAAAAGAAGCTAAGGTTTGGCTTTTTTGCAAATTTCAGCGCACCGAAGTTGACAGGAATAATCGTTTATTATATCGATCATCGACGATTAGTTCGGGGAGCCCCCGGGAGGAACAATGGTACCGCATGACGACGGCGCATTTGCTCCGACGACAGAAGATGCTCCATCGTCTCCTGGCTTTCTCGATGACGGCAAAAACACGATTGGGAGCCAGCTTGCATCCCGTCTCCGTGAGGCGATCATCTCCGGCGAGCTTCAGGCCGGCAGCAAGATCAATCTCGACAAGGCGCGCAAGACGTTCAACGTGAGCCTCAGTCCGCTGCGTGAAGGGTTGGCGCGGCTGATATCGGACGGTCTAGTGGAGTTCGAGGACAATCGCGGCTACCGCGTTTCATCAATTTCCTTGGCCAATCTGGAAGAGATCACCACCCTGCGCGAAGAGTTTGAAGTCTTTGCGCTTCGCGAGTCCATGCGGCTCGGCGATGTGGAGTGGGAGGGCAACGTCATGCGCGCGCTGCATCGCCTTAACCGCACCGAGCGCGACGCGGCTCGGCCGGAGACACTGGAGCGCTGGGAAGAACTCCACCGCGAATTTCATCTGACACTCATCTCTGGCTGCGGGAAGCCGATCCTGCTCCATTTCTGCAGATTGCTTCTTAATCTCAACGACCGTTATCGCCGGGTGTTTCTGACCCGCACGTCGGGTGACCGCAACGTCAGCCAGGAGCATAGTGAGATCGCTCAGGGAGCCGTCGCGCGGGATCTGGACTATGCGTGCGATATGTTGCGTCAGCATATTCACCGCACGGGAACCAATCTGCGCAATCACCTTGCGACAAAGGGGACCTTGTGATGACCGTCGCGACGCCAGGGCCGAGCCTTGAACTGGGCGTGGCGCACTTTTCATCGATCGGGCTGCCGCCCAAGGAATTCGCGGTGATAGCTGCTCGGGCGGGTTTTGCGTCGATAGGGCTTCGTCTTCACCCGGCCTTTCCCGGAGCCCCTTTCTACGAGTTGCCGGTGGGCAGCCAGAGTGCCCAGGAGTTCAAGACAGTTGCCGATGGCGAAGGCATCAAGGTGTTCGATATCGAGTTCTTCGTGATCGACAACAGCTTCGTTGCGGCCTCCCACGAGGTGACCGTGGCAGCCGCGGCGAACATAGGTGCGCGCCGGCTGAGTGTTTGCGGCGATGATCGAGACGGCGGCCGTCTTGCCACAAACCTGTCTGAGTTTTGCGCCCTCGCGGCGCGATATGGCATGTCAGTCGACATCGAAAACATGGGCTGGCGGACGGTAAGGACCTTTCGCGACAGCGTAGCGGTCTTGAATGCCTGTGGAGCAGAGAACGCCGGTGCCCTTGTTGACGGGATTCACTTCTTCCGAAACGGAGCCTCGATCGACGAGCTTCGCGCAAATGCAGGGAAGGTAAAACACATCCAGCTTTGCGACGTCCGCGGTCCTGCTCCCAAAACATCGGACGCAATGATCGCCGAGGCGAGAAGCGGTAGGTTCGCTCCTGGAGAAGGCGAACTGCCATTGAAGGACCTCTGTGCGGTAACCGAATTCGGCGCTGCTATCTCGGTCGAAGTGCCACTCGTCGGGTCGGTCGACCCGGAGGCACATTTAAAACACCTGCATGCCAGCGCACTGGGAGTTTTGAAACCGGATCATTGATCCGGCGCCGACGCGGCCTAGGCCGTCAGGGAGGAGGAAGTCTTACATGCGGTATACGTTCGATTTCGGTGCGGTCCTCGACCGCGCCCCGGAATTGCTATGGGGTTCGCTTGGAACGGTTGGCCTTGCGTTAGCTGGGATGCTCCTCGCACTCGTCATCGGGCTCCTGGGCGTCGTTGCAAGGAGTTCCAAGAGCGAGATCACGCGGGCTGTCGCGATCGTGTTCGTCGAGGTTGTGCGCAATACGCCATTCCTGGTGCAGATCTTCTTCATATATTTTGCCCTTCCTCTCATGGGCATCCGCCTCAATCCGACCGTCACGGCGATCATTGCCCTCGGCATCAATGGTGGGGCCTACGCAATCGAGATCATCCGAGGCGGGATCGAAAGCGTGTCGCGCGGCCAGATCGAGGCGGGTTTCGCACTTGGTCTTCACAAGGCGGACGTCTTCCGGCTCATCGTGCTCAAGCCGGCGCTGCGGGCGATTTATCCCTCGCTCACAAGCCAGTTCATCATGCTGACACTGACAACGTCTGTCTGTACGTCGATCGCCGCCTACGAGCTGACCTCGGCCGCTCAGCGCATTGAGTCTGACACCTTCCGCAGCTTCGAAGTCTATTTCACGGTGACCGCTATCTACCTGGTCATCTCAAGCCTGATGATGGGCCTCTTTGCGCTCATTTCTCGCCACTACTTCAACTACCCGACGCGATAGGAAGCAGCCATGGGTCCTATCGGCGAAGATCAATTTTTCTTTTTGATGCAGGGTTTGAAATGGACCGTGCTGCTTGCGATCGTGGGCTTCATCGGTGGGGGGATATTCGGAATCCTGATCGCGCTCCTGCGCACCTCGAACAACAAGGTCGCCCGGACGATCACCGCAGGGTATATCGGCGTCTTCCAGGGCACGCCCCTTCTGATGCAGCTCTTCGTTGTCTACTACGGCGTTGCGCTGTTGGGCATCGACGTTAACGCCTGGATCGCGGTCGCAGTCGCCTTCACGCTCCATGCCAGCGCCTTCCTGGGCGAGATCTGGCGGGGCTCCATCGAGGCTGTGCCGAAGGGCCAGACGGAAGCCGCCAACGCCCTCGGTCTGCATTATGTCTCGCGGATGAAAGACGTCATTCTACCGCAGGCCCTGAAAATTTCGATGCCGGCCACGATCGGCTTCCTTGTCCAGCTCACCAAGGGCACGTCGCTGGCAGCAATCGTCGGCTTCATTGAACTGACTCGCGCCGGTCAGATCATTTCAAACCAGACCTATCGTCCGCTGCTCGTCTTCGGGATTGTCGGCGCAATCTACTTCATCATTTGCTGGCCGCTCTCCCATGCGGGAAGTCGCCTTGAAAAACGGATGGCGAAAGCTGCCCGCTAACCGCTTCGCTCGAAGCAAAACTCTCTGAGGAGGAGAATAAGCATGCATAACAGTCGTAGGATTTTTCTCGGACTTGCACTGGCAACTATTGCCTTCGCAACCGTTGGCACTGCCGCCGCCTCTGCGGCAACTGTAGAGGAAATCAAGGCAAAGGGCACGCTCGTGGTCGGCATCCAGGGCGACAATGCGCCATGGGGGTTCGTCAACACAAGCGGCGTGCAGGACGGCTTCGACGCTGACGTCGCCAACCTTTTTGCCAAGGAATTAGGCGTGAAGGTTCAATTCCAGCCGCTCGCCGTTGCCAACCGAATTCCGGCGCTTACCACCGGCAAAGTCGACATCCTGTTCGCAACGATGGCGATGACGGAAGAACGCGCGAAAGCAATTCAATACAGCAAGCCTTACGCCGCCAACACGATTTCGCTTTATGCCGCCAAGTCCGACACGGTTACGAAGCCTGAAGACGTTGCCGGATGGGAGATCGGCGTTCCGAAATCCAGTTCGCAGGACAAGGCAGTAACGAACGCCGTCGGATCCACCGCAACGGTTCGCCGCTTTGATGACGACGCCGCAACCATCCAGGCTCTGGTCTCCGGACAGGTAAAGGCGGTTGGCGGCAACCAGTTCTATGGTCAGCGTCTGGATGCGGCGAGTGCCGGCACGTACGAGCGCAAGATTAACTTTTTGACGACCTACAACGGCGTCGGTACCCGTCTCGGCGAGAAGGACTGGAACGAAGCCGTCAACGCCTTCATCGACAAGATCAAGGCCAATGGTGAGCTTGCCGCCATCACGAAGAAGTGGATGGCGATCGATCTGCCGCAGTTCCCGGAATCCATTCCGAACATCCCGTTCGCCGTGAAGTAAAGCCCAAATGGAGGGTTCCGTGCTCAATTCCGCAAAAGATCAATCGACATTGATTTCCCTTGAGGACGTGCAGAAGTGGTACGGCACTTTCCATGCCTTGAAATCCATCAGTTTGTCGGTCCGCAAAGGCGAAAAAATCGTCCTCTGCGGGCCGTCAGGCTCCGGGAAATCAACGTTAATCCGCTGCATCAATGCCCTCGAGACGATCGAGGAAGGCAAGATCGTCGTCGAGGGTCACGTACTGGACGGAAGCACCAAATCCATCGATGCTGTACGTCGCGAAGTGGGAATGGTCTTCCAGAGCTTCAATCTGTTCCCCCACATAACCGTACTTCAGAACTGTACCCTCGCCCCGATGCGTGTTCGAGGCGTAAGCCACGCTGACGCAGAGCGACTGGCTCGAAAATATCTCGAGCGCGTTCGAATCCTTGACCAGGCGGACAAATATCCCGCGCAGCTATCGGGCGGACAACAACAACGCGTCGCCATCGCCCGCGCGCTCTGCATGGAGCCGAAGGTCATGCTCTTCGACGAACCGACCTCTGCCCTCGATCCCGAAATGGTGAAGGAGGTGCTCGACACCATGATCGGGCTCGCCCGTGACGGCATGACGATGATCTGTGTCACGCACGAAATGGGGTTTGCCCGTCAGGTCGCTGACCGCGTCATCTTCATGGACTCCGGAGAAATCGTTGAAGAGGCCGAACCGGAGGTCTTCTTCAAGTCTCCCGGGCACCAGCGCACGAAAACCTTCCTCGGTGAAATCCTGGCCCATCACTGACTCTCGAAAGCGATGCCAATGCACGACAAGAAATTCCTCGTGGGACTGATCGGTGCCGACATCCAAATGTCAAAGTCCCCGGCCCTCCACGAAATGGAGGGGCGACGCCAGGGCCTCGATTACCGTTACGAGCTTCTCGACTTCGCCGAGCGAGGCCTTCCCGCCTCCGCGCTGCCGGACCTCCTAGACGAGGAAGAGCAGCGCGGTTTTGCCGGCAGCAACATTACACATCCGTGCAAGCAGACAGTGATCGCCCACCTCAATCGCCTTTCCGAGGATGCAGAGATGCTCGGTGCGGTCAACACCGTGGTCTTCCGCAACGGCGAGAGGATCGGCCACAACACGGATTGGTACGGTTTCTACGAGAATTTCCAGCGCGGCCTTCCGGACGTCGCGAAGTCGCATGCCGTCCTGCTCGGCGCCGGCGGCGCCGGTGTCGCCGTAGCGCATGCCGCCATCAAGCTCGGTATTGAGAGATTATCGATCTTTGACCAGGATTCAAAACGGGCAGAAACCTTGGCTCGGCAGTTGAACGATCGGTTCTCAAGGGATTGCGCGCGTGCCACGACGGATGTCGGCAGCGCCCTGCGCTCCGCGGACGGCCTTATCCACGCGACGCCGACAGGTATGAAGAGCCATCCTGGTTTGCCGATCGATGCGGAATGGCTTCTGCCACGGCATTGGGTGGCCGACATTGTCTATATGCCGCTCGTCACAGAGCTCCTTGCTCTCGCCGAAGGAAAAGGCTGCCGGACCCTTCGGGGCGGCGGCATGACCGTCTACCAGGCAGCAGCGGCTTTCGAATTGTTCACCGGGATAGCACCGGACGCAGAGCGCATGTCCCTTCACTTTACGGACCTATGCCGCCTGTCGGTTTGATGGGGATATCCCAAATGCCGCATATCATCATCGATTATAGCCGGGGCGCAGGCGAGCATGTAGCCATGGACCGACTGACGCTGACCGTGCATCGCTGCGTTCGCGATGGCGGCCTTGTGAAACCTTCCGCCGTGCGCACGCTTGCGCGGGAGGCGACATACTCCTGCGTGGGTGATGAGCATGTCGATCATCATTTCATCCAAATCATCGTGCGGATGGCACCGGGTCGTACTGCAGAAACCAAGCAGAAGCTTCTCACTGCCGTTCTCGAGGCCGCGCGGACGATCGCCGCGCCTGCTCTCGAAGCTGGAAAGCTCGGCTTGCGCGCAGATCTCTACGAGTCGGACCCTGATTTTGCTGTTCAAGCAATCGCGTTCGTCTGACCAGAACAGAGTGCTCAAGAAGGACACTATGCTATGAGTCTGATCTACGTTCTCAATGGACCAAACCTCAATCTGCTTGGCAAACGCCAGCCGCATATCTACGGGCATGAAACGCTCGCAGACGTAGAGGCGGACTGCCGCAAGCTGGCAGCCGAACTCGGCCATGAAATCCGCTTTCACCAGAGCAACCGGGAATACGAGATCATCGATTGGATTCATGAGGCGCGCGAGGACGGTGCAGGCATCGTCATCAATCCGGCAGCCTTCACCCATACCTCACTCGCCATCCTCGACGCTCTGAACACATTCGAGGGGCCTGTGATCGAGATTCACATATCCAATGTGCACAAGCGCGAAAGCTTCCGACACCATTCGTTCGTTTCGCACCGCGCGGACGGCGTGATCTGCGGCCTTGGAACGGAAGGATACCAGCTTGCCATCCGACGCGCGGCGACAATGATCAAGGCGGCGGGCAAGGGCTGAGGTGACCATGACCCAACGGGTTAAGCTGGCCGTAGTTGGGGCAGGCCTCATCGGTAGGCGCCATATTCAGCACGTCCTGGCCGAGCCCTCGGCGCAACTCAGCGCCGTGGTCGATCCCACGCCGGCTGGCGAGACCATTGCCAAGGAAGCCGGCGTGAAGTGGTTTCCAAGCTTCGCAGAAATGATTGCCGCAGACCTACCTGATGGGATCATCGTGGCTACGCCCAACCCGGCTCACGTTCAGAACGGGTTGGAAGCCGTTGAAGCCGGCATTCCTGCACTCATCGAGAAGCCTATCGCCGACGACATTATATCCGGGGAAAAGCTGATCGCTGCGGCTGAGGCAAAAGGTGTTCCTCTTTTGACCGGTCATCACCGCCGACACAATCCGGTGATGCAGAAGGGAAAGGAAATCATCGAAAGCGGAAAGCTCGGCCGCGTTCTTGTTGTCAATGCGATGTTCTGGCTATTCAAACCCGACGACTACTTCGACATCTCGTGGCGTCGTGAGCGCGGTGCGGGGCCGGTTTTCCTCAATCTCATCCACGATGTTGATAGTCTGCGCTACCTTTTCGGCGATGTGGCTGCGGTTCAGGCACGCGAGTCCAACGCGGTGCGCGGCAACGCAGTTGAGGAAACGGCTGTGATCCTGATTGAGTTCAAGAACGGAGTGTTGGGAACTGCGACAGTTTCGGACGCGGTGGTCGCACCGTGGAGCTGGGAGATGACAACCGGAGAGAATCCGGTTTACCCCAAAACCGAGCAATCCTGTTACTTGATCGGAGGAACGCATGGGTCGCTGTCTGTTCCGTCACTCGAGGTCTGGCGCAATCCTGGTAAACGGAGTTGGTGGGAGCCCTTTGACCAAACGCGTATCGAGGTCGACGACGAGGACCCGCTCGTTCTGCAGATCAGGCAATTCTGCAAGGTGATCCGCGGAGACGAACCGCCGCTTGTCAGCGGGCGTGAGGGGCTCAAAACCTTGAGGGTAGTCGATGCGGTGAAACGCTCGGCGGCAACGGGAGAGCGTATCGAGTTGAACTGACGCCTGAGTAATGTGACCGCCTGCTCGCCCTTCGCGTCTCCTTGCATCCGATGCGATGAGACGCCGGCTCAACACCGACGTTAGGCATCGCGCTTCTGGCGGAGGAAATCGTCGCCGCCGCTCTGTCTTCGCCGCCATCGAAACGCGCCTGCTTCGGCAATGACGCAACGCTTCATCGAATTTCTGGGTGACTGCTTGAAGCCGACTTAAGGCAGAAATCAACGTTCGCCTTTACGTGCCTTTTTGTCATTCGGTGCTTGGAGCCGGATGTCCGAAACGGGTCGCACCATGCCGTCTACTAGGTGCCCGTCCAACCACCGTTGTATGGCGGAAACCGGCCATATCCCCGTCATGTGAACGTTGCCGTGGCGGTCGCCGCCTGGATCGAGCCCTGGCCAAGGCGCCGTAGCTCCACATTCCTTGACATCGGGTACTTATCCGAAATTATGCAGGAAAGAAGGATCGCAAGCATGACGGGAATCGCGCTGTCGGGCGTATCAAAGCACTTTGGCGCAGTCGAGGTGATCCGCGACGTGAGCCTGGACATTGAGCCAGGAGAGCTGGTCGTATTTCTCGGTCCGTCCGGTTCTGGCAAGACGACGCTGCTCCGTATGATTGCCGGCCTCGAAAGCATTGACGAGGGCACGCTGACGATCGACGGGGTGCGCTCGGAAAACCTTGCGCCGGGCAGGCGCAACGTTGCGATGGTCTTCCAGAACTATGCGCTTTACCCACATATGACAGTCTCGGAGAACATGGCCTTTGGGCTAAGGAACATTCGGGTCGCGCCGGATGTTATACGCCAACGGATCGCTGAGGCTGCGCGTATCTTGGAGATCGAAGCGCTGCTCCACCGGCGGCCGTCGCAGCTCTCCGGCGGGCAGCGCCAGCGCGTGGCCATCGGGCGGGCGATCGTCAAGGAGCCCAAGGCATTCCTGTTCGACGAGCCGCTCTCCAATCTAGACGCGGCGCTTCGAGCCCGCACACGCGTCGAGCTCGCCGAATTGCATCAGCGTTTGAAGTCGACGATGATCTATGTCACCCACGACCAGGTGGAAGCGATGACGCTCGCCGACCGTATTGTGATCCTCAACAATTGCCGGATAGAGCAGATGGGAAAACCCGTCGAGGTCTATTCACGTCCGGCGTCGCGATTCGTCGCGGCCTTCGTCGGGTCTCCGGCGATGAACATTCTGCCTGTTACGGTTTCGGGCTCAGGCGACAGGCTCAATGCGCGCTTGACGGATGGATCGCTCGTCGAACTTCCGGGCGGGCCCGTCAACATGGATTGGCGCGAACTAGGAGTGCGGCCGGAATCGCTGACTGTAGTCGCGGAGGGCGGGGACGCATTCGCCACGGCCACCGTTGTCGAGCGCCTTGGCGAGCGAACGCTCATCTATGCGCGGCTCGCGGATGGGACGCAGGTGACGGCACAAGATCGCGGGCTTTCGAGCGTCAAACCGGGCGACGCCGTTCGGCTGAAGTTCGACACCACGGCCCTGCATCTCTTCGCCGCGGACGGATCGACCTGGCACGCGCACGCTGACGGGGCCTGAACCCGTCGGGTCTGAATCCGGTTCTGCGCGACGCGTTTTAGCCCTTGATACCTGCCGAGAGCGTTATCGCTTCGGTTACTCGGCGCTGGAAGAAAAGATAGGCCAGCGCCACCGGAAGGCCGGCCAGTACGGCTGCCGACAGCTGGCGCGCGTAGTAGACACCGAAGGCGTCATTGACCTGCGTAATGCCGACGGTGATCGTCATTATCTCGGTGCGGGTCACGGAGAGGAACGGCCACAAAAACGCATTCCACGTCCAGATGAAGCAGACGATCGACAGCGCCGTCGTTACCCCCCAGTTCATCGGCATGTAGATCTTGAAGAGGATCCCGAATTCAGACGCATTGTCCATGACCGCGGCCTCGCGGAAGTCCTTCGGAACCTGATCGAAGAACTGCTTGTACACGATGATAATGACGGGGTGGATAAGCTGCGGTAACATGATTCCGGCCCAGCTGTTGATCAGGCCAAGGTTGGCGACCAGCACGAAATGATTGATGATAAGCGCTGAGATTGGCACCATGAAGGAGGCGAGGATCAGCCACCATAGCGCGATCCGCCCCGGGAACCGCAACTGCGAGATCGCGTAGCCGCACAGCATCGAGATGAAGATGGTGATGACCGTTACGCCGACCGCGACCGCCACCGAATTGACGTACCAGGCACCGATCTGTGTGGTGGTCAGGGCGTCAATGTAGTTCTCCAGCGTCGGCGTCTCGGGCCAGAGTTCGATGTAAGGCCGGACCACCTCGTCGTCCGGTTTGAGCGATGAGATCACACCCCAATAGAGCGGGAACGCCCATAGGATGGCCCAGACGAGCGTCAGTGCCGTGATTATCCCGCCCCAAAAGTTCCAGCGTTGCGCAGCCATGACGTTCATCGGCGCCGCCTTTCGGCGAACCGGAGCAGTTGGAATTGCAGGACCGAGACGACGACCACAAGGACGAAGAGGGTGACGGCGACAGCCGCCGCCCTTCCTCCCTGGTTCTGCTGGAAGGCCTTCTGGAAGACGTAGTAGACGAGCACCATGTTATCATTCGGCCGTCCGCCGATCGAGAACAGATAGACCTGATCGAAGATCTTGAGCTGCAGGATGAGTTGGATGGTTAATACCAGCGAGGTGATCGGCCATAGCAGTGGCCAGGTGATGCGCCGGAACGTGGTCCATCGCGTCGAGTTGTCGAGCGCCGCGGCTTCGTAGATCTCCGCCGGTATTGACCGCAGTCCGGCGAGGAAGAGGAGGATCGAGAAGCCCGCGGTCCACCAGATCGTCACCCCGGCCACCGCCGGCAAGAACCAGAGGCGCGACTTGAAGACCGGTACGCGCGGGATTCCCAGCCAGTCCAGCGCATGCATCGCGATCCCGAACTGGAAATTCAGCGTCCAGTCCCAGATCAGATAGACTACGGACACTGGCAGGATGTAGGGCAGGAAGAACAGCGCCAGAACGATCGCCTGGAACCGGCCCTTGAGGCGCGACACGCCAAGCGCGATCAACAGCGCGATGAGCGTTCCGGGGACTACCGTCATCAGCACGAAGTAAGCGGTGTTCCAGACCGCACGCCGGAACATCGGGTCGTTGTCGAGCCGCAGGTAGTTGTCGAGACCAACCCACCGACCCGCGCCGATCAGCGGCGCATCGGTGAAGGAGATGCGGAACATCTGGACCGTCGGATAGACGAACGCCAGCAGGTAGATCGCCATGAAGGGAGCGACCAGCACCAGCGCGACCAGACGTTCAGTGCGGGAGTTGCGAAGCATGGCTCTTCCTCAAATATGACTGGGACCGCTCTCGACAGGACGGTCCCAGCCTTTGAGCCCTACATGCTGTTCAGCTCTTCCTTGATGGATTTCACCGCCTCGCCGGGCTCCATCTCTCCATTGAGGGTCGGCACGAAATAATTGGACATGATGTCGAAGATCGGCCCGGCAACACCAGCCTTAGGCGACTTCGGATCGAAGATCATGTTGGCCGTCAGCGTCGAGTAGGTCGCGTTGGGCTCCATTGCCTTGTATTCGGCCGTCTCGGTGACTGGCTTGTATGCCGGGATGTGGCCTGCCGTGGCCCAGAACAGCGAGTGCTTGTCCATCCATGAGATCACCTCGAGAACGGCGGCACGCTTTTCCGGGCTGATCTCCTTGCCCTTGTTCTTCGGGATTGCGAATGAGTGGCTGTCCGCATAGGTGCAGGGCTTGTCGAAGATCACCGGGATCTCGACGGCGCCCCAGTCGAACAGCTTGCCTTGCTTGGCAAGGTCGGTCATCGTGGGAACTTCCCAGACGCCGTTGATCATCATTGCGGCCTTGCCCGAGGTGAATAGGGCGACGGTTGCGGGATAGTCCGTGTAGGTCGACTGCAGCCCGGCCTTCGTCCACCCTTGCAGAACCGCTAGCGCCCTCGCCAGCTTTTCGGGATTGTCGCCGGCGAGGAACTCGTTGCCCGTCAGAAGCTCGCCGCCTTGCTGACACACCAGCGAATAAATGGTGCGGTACATGAAGTTGCCGTCGGCGGTGACGCTGCCCAACGGGAACTCGACGCCGGCATCCTTCAACTTCTGCAGTGTCGCGGTAAATTCCTCCTTGTTGCCCATGCCCACGGGACGGCCGTCGCCGCCGAGCACGCCTGCCTTCTTCAGGAGGTCGCGATTGTAGTACAGGACGATTGGATGGGTATCGAGCGGCACTGCGTATTGCTTGCCGTCGACCGTCACGGCGCCCATCGTCGTCTGGGCGAAGTCCGAGGCCGAGAGGCCCATCTTGCTCATGTCGTCGGCGGTGATTTCTTCGAGAATGTCCTGGCTCACCGCCAAGGGGATGCGGCTGGCATGATAGGTCATGACGTCTGGCGCCTCACCGACCGCGACCGAGGTCTGCACCTTCGCGTAGAAGGGCGTTCCCCACTCCAGCGTCGTGGCGTCGATCTTGATCTTGCCGGCGTGGGCGGCGTTGAAGTCGGAGATCATCTGCTTCATGCGCACACCGTCACCGCCGCCGAGGAAATCCCACCATGCGACGGTTTCTTCGGCCTGGGCCGCGACGACCCAGAATCCTCCGGCCGCAACCACCGCTATGGCCATCATCTTGCGAAAGTTCATCTCAGCTTCCTCCCGAGTACGGCGGTTAGATCCACCTTGAACATTTCAATGCTACACCAAACCAAACCGCCCGCAACGGATTTTACGGTATATATCTGATGGTCGGATATTAACTCAGAGCGTCACGCGCACCATCGAGTAGGAGTGCGGCGGCAAAGTCAGCCTCATTCCCTTGCCGCTGAGCGCTGCTCCGTTGCCTTTGACCGGCGATACGTTATCCGGCGCGTCCTTCGTGTTGCAGGCCTCGAGATCGTCGTGACGGATGATCGTATGCTCGATGGACTTGGCGGCGAACCGCTCGAGGGCGACGTCGGCCTCTATCGTCTCGGACCCATGCCGGTTGATTGCGAAGAAGGTCAGCGTGCCGGCGTTCGAATCGTGCACGCCTGCAATGTCGAGCCATGGCACCTTGTCGGCCGCGGCCGCGTCATAGGTAGGCACCTCGACCGCGAGTTGCAGCGCGGTGCCGCGGCCGTGCCTGGAGGCCAGCATAAAAGGCCAATAGATCGTTTGCCGCCAGGCGGTGCCGCCGGGATCGGTCATGATCGGCGCGATAACGTTCACCAATTGCGCAATGCAGGCGATGCGAACAATATCCGACCGACGGATGAAGGTGTTGATGATGCAGCCGACCTGCAGCACGTCCTCGAAATTGTAGATGTCTTCCAGAAGCCTGGGCGCTTCCGGCCAGTCCCAGCCGCGCATCCGCTCGGCGTCCCGCTTGCGCTGATGGTACCAGACGTTCCACTCGTCGAAGGAGATCTTCACGTCCCGCTTCGAGCGGGTCTTGGCCTTCACATAGTCTATAATGCCTGCGACCGTGCCAATGTAGCGGTCGAGCTTGGCCGGAAGAGCGAGATATTCGGCCGTGTTCTTTTCGTAGTTCTCGAAATACATGTGGAGAGAGATGTAGTCGACCTGCTCGTAGGTCGCTTCCAGCACGGTTGCTTCCCACTGCGGATAGGTCGGCATATTGGAATGCGACGAGCCGCAGACGACCAGTTCCACCGTCGGGTCGAGGCCGCGCAGCGCCTTGGCGGTCTCGTTGGCGAGATGACCGTATTCTTCCGCCGACTTGTGGCCAACCTGCCAGGGACCGTCCATTTCATTGCCGAGACACCAGAGGCGGCAGTTCCAGGGTTGCGCTCGTCCGTTCTTGGCCCTGAGGTCGGACCAGTAGCTGCCGCTCGGGTGGTTGACGTATTCAACGAAGGCCCGCGCCTCGTCGAGGCCGCGGGAACCGAGATTGACCGCAAGCATCATCTCGGTGCCGGCCTTTTCGGCCCAGTCGGCGAATTCGTGGATTCCAACCAGGTTCGGCTCCGTGGTGCGCCAGGCAAGATCGAGCCGCCGCGGGCGGTTCTCCTTTGGGCCTATGCCGTCTTCCCAATTGTAGGCGGAAACGAAGTTGCCACCCGGGTAGCGGCAGATCGGAGTGTCGAGCGCACGCACCAACTCGATCACGTCCTTGCGCATCCCCTGTGCGTCCGCTTGTGGATGTCCGGGCTCGTAGATGCCCGTATAGACCGCTCGGCCAAGATGCTCGAGAAACGAGCCGTAAAGACGTTTGTCGATATCCGCGACGGCATAGGCCGCGTTCGCCGTGACTCTGGCCTTCATGATCCCTCCCACTGCGGATTATCAATCTGACTTTCCGGTCTATATCCGGATCCTCGGATCAGTTAATGGCGGAGTTCGTTCGCCCGTCAAGGGCCTAAGATGCCGTCAAGCCTTCAGCAGGCGCAGAACGATGTCGTTGCTGTAATTGCCGAAGCCGCTGCCGAAGATATTTATGCCGCCGGGGTGACGCGCATCTTCCTTCACGCCGATTCGTATCCGGATCGAGCGGTGCCGCCCAAGCTCCAGATCAGCCAGCGAGCATTTGGAAACCTTATCATTGTTGCGATAGGTGCCATTGTTCGTGACGCGCCAGTGTGCGAGGTCACCATACTGCGATCCGGCCAGCTTCCACCAGCCGGGCGTATGCTTGCCGCGCTTGTCCCCATAGTCGGCCGGCGCCGTCCAGGTATCTATCTCGTGTCCGTTGATCGCTACCGTGATGTCTGATGGCCAATCCTTCGATGTGCCCGGCACCTCCGACGAAAGCTCCATCGCTAGTTCCAACCCGCCGACTTTGACATTGGCAAGCGCCGCATTGTTGGGAAACTGGTATTCAACGAAGCCGCGCGTGAACCACAGCAGCCCTGCCCGCATACGGTCAGGATCGAGGAAGGTGTCGGGCACATCGAGAAGTCCGATGACGCCGTCCTTTGAACACAGGCCGCAGGGAGCGGAAACTTCGCATCTCGTATAGAGTCCAAGCGGCATCGCCACTTCTATGACGCCGAGATCCTGCGCCGGGGTGCGGTCCTTAAAGACGACAACCAACTCAGAGAAGGTCGAATAGCAAACCTTCTGGCTTCCCTTGCGCGCCTTCTGTGATTTCGTCTCGATCAAACCTACATCGACAAGAACCTGGATGTTTGCGGAAATCGTCGATTGCGGAAGATCCAGTTCTTCGGCCACTTGATTGACGTTTTTCGGCCCCTTGCGGTGCAGCAGATCGAGAATCCGGACCCGGACCTCGCTCGCGAGGCTCTTCAACAAGTCAAGCCGCTCAAGCGGATCGACAACCATGATTTCATTCGACATATGGCCCGCACTCGTCACACGGGGTTATGTATCAGCAGATCAGATACAAATAAAGACGGTGGCGTTATGAATTGACCCCCCTAGCTGGCGTATCTTTCGTAGCGACTTCGTCATTCAATAGTTGACCAGCACGGCCACCACGGCGGCGTCGCCTGCGTTGACCAGTCCGGGGAAATGCCTGGCCGTCAGCATGCCCATGCACTTGGCAAAAGCGTCGCGGAACTTCTCATGCGCCGTTTGAAACGTGAAACGCGCGCGCCCCAGAACGGCTCGTCTTGCCGACAGGGATCATTGAGCGCGGATCCGTTGGTCCGCCTGCATCGATCCGTCGCGTGCCAATCTGGGCGGCGATCTCGCACGCGAAGAGGAGGCCCTCCGCGGGATCGCGAAACGGCAAACCGAACAGTCGTCCCGCCGAAGGCCCCTGCCCGATCATCTGCCGCGTGAGAAGGTGCTGGTCGGCCAATATTGCCCCCATGCACGGCTCTACCGGCAGTCGCAGATCTCCGTCCACCCTGTCGTCGACCTTCCTCGTTAGACGGTAGCCGGCCTCCGTCCACCAAATTCTGATTAGTCCACTGACCCGTTCGGTGGTAACGCTCCTGGAAGGTGCCCCACTACCGCGATAAGCACCCTCTCCTGTCCTGCAAACCGTTTGATGTCAGCGCCTCCTCCAGGTCTTGGGGGATGCCCCCTGAGCGACATCTAAGCCTTCCGAGGTAGCTCCGATTTTGAGCCGATGTGCTGCGCTCCGGTGAATTTAGTGTAAGCCAAACCACGATAATCTTGAGAAAAAACCGATACTAGGGCACAATTTGCGAACGGAAGTGGACAGCTATCTCAAGTCCGACCCTGTCGCGCCGGGCGACAGTTCGCGTCGGAGGAGCGGCGTCGATGGATCAGGGGTTCTTTCTTCTGTTCGCGGCGGCGTCCGTAGTCGCGGCTCTGACCTTGGTCTTGGCGCGCAATCCTGTTCACAGCGCATTGGCTCTGATGGCGTGTTTCCTTCAGATATCGGCGATCTTCGTCTTGCTCGAGGCGCCGTTGCTCGCAGTCATCCAGATTTTTGTCTATGTCGGCGCGATCATGGTCCTGTTCCTATTCGTGATCATGATGATTGATGTACGCGAAGCGGTGTTGCAGCGGTTCTTGCCGGGCAGCAATCTGCCTGCCCTCGTGCTGCTCGTCTTGCTCGGGGTCGAGATGCTTGTACTGGTGCTCAGGAGCGACCGCTATTCGGTCGCCAAGCCTGTCGCAATGCGCACCAGCGGTGAGGTCAGGCAGCTCAGCACAACGCTTTTCGCAGACTATCTCCTACCGTTTGAAGTCGCCTCCATCATCCTGCTGGCGGCGCTGGTAGGCGCCATCGTGCTGGCGCGGAAGGAGCCGCGGTGATGGTGCCGCTGTGGTGGTATGTCGTGCTCGGAGTTGTCCTGTTCGTAATCGGAGCGGGGGGCGTACTGCTCAGGCGCAATATTTTGGTCGTGCTGATGTC
>NZ_RZSL01000810.1:0-2169 GCF_003997355.1 Mesorhizobium sp. M1E.F.Ca.ET.041.01.1.1
GCCAATGACTGGCCGTTCGGCGCCGCTCTCTCGGTCTGCATCATGCTGGTGATCCTGTGCGTGGTCCTGGTCGCCCGTGGCGCCGACCACAGATTTGGCAGCCGCACATGAGCGCAGCGCGCACAGAGGCAAATGCAGGCGGCCGCTGGCTCGGCCTCTACGTGCTTGCTTATCTCGTCTTCCTCTATCTGCCGATCCTGCTGATCCCGCTGTTTTCCTTCAACGACTCCATCCAGGCGGCGTTTCCGCTGCAGGGTTTCACGCTCGGTTGGTATGAGACGCTCTACGGCAATCCGGCGCTCTCCGGTGCTTTGGCCAACAGCCTGGTGATCGGCGTGATCGCCGCCTCCGGCGCCACGCTCTGCGGCATCACCGTCTCCTACATGGACCTCTACGGCCGCTCGCCGCTCGCCGCCACCATCAGCGCCGTTGCCCGGCTGCCGATCCTGATTCCCGGCGTCATCGTCGGTATTTCGCTGCTTATCCTAGTCAACCTTATCGGCCTCGGCCCGTCGCGCATCGCCATCGTGCTCGGCCATATCCTGGTGGCGCTGCCGACGACCGTGGTGGTGATGCGCAGCCGCTTCGCCGCCATTCCAAAAACCATCCGCGAGGCGGCGCTCGACCTCGGCGCTTCCGACTGGACGACGTTCCGGCGCGTCATGCTGCCGCTGAGTGCGCCGGCCGTGCTGTCGGCCTTCATGCTCGCCTTCCTGACTTCCTTCGACGAGTTCATCGTCGTCTTCTTCCTGGCCGGCACCGAGCCGACGCTGCCGCTCTACATCTGGAGCCAGCTGCGCTTCCCGCGCTCGCTGCCGACCGTGATGGCGCTGGGAACCGTGATCCTCGCCGTGTCCTTCATCATCGCCGCGCTCGCCGAGATCCTGCGCCATCGCGGCCTCGGCGCAGCGCGCCGCAATCCAGCCTGAACCACAACAAAGAAGAGGAGAACGAAAATGACATTCCACCTGAAATCGATCACCGGACACAAGGCCCGGGCCGGCCTTGCCGCATTGGCGTTGGCGCTGTCGTCGACGGTCGCCTTGGCCGCCGACAAGCTGCAATACTTCACCTGGTCCGGCTACGAATTGCCGGACTTCAACAAGAGCTTCCTGGCCGCGCATCCAGACGGCGTCGAGGCGACGATCTTCGGCGATGACGACGATGCCTTCACCAAGGTCAAGGCCGGTTTCCGGCCGGACATTGCGCATCCCTGCTACGACAAGGTGGCGCGCTGGAACAAGGAAGGCCTGCTGCAGCCGATCGACACCAAGCGCATCAAGAACTGGGATTCGATCTTCCCGGTTTTCAAGAACCTGCCCGACCTGCAGGCCGGCGATGGCAAGGTCTGGATGGTGCCGTGGGACTGGGGCAACACCTCGATCCTCTACCGCACCGATCTGGTGAAGAACCCCGAGGCGAGCTGGAACCTTCTCTGGGACAAGCAATATGCCGGCCGCATGGCGACCATCGACGCCGTCCACGACACGCCGATCGTCGCCGCGCTGCTGGCAGGCGTGAACCCCTTTGACATGACGCCTGAGCAGATAGACAAGGTCGCCGCGAAGTTGCGCGAGCAACGGCCGCTGCTGTCGAGCTACACCACCGACATGACCTCGGTGGAACAGGCGCTGGCGAGCGGCCAACTGGTCGCGGCCATGACCTGGAACGCGTCCGCCACCTCGCTCAAGAAGCAGGGCGTCCCGGTCGAGTTCATGAAGCCGAAGGAAGGCATGCTCACCTGGGCCTGCGGCTTCGTCATGCTGAAGGACGCCAAGAACGTCGACCTCGCCTATGACTTCATCAACAGCCGGCTCGACGCCGACTCGGGCAAGTATCTGATCCAGTCCTATGGCTATGGCAGCTCGCTCTCAACCGCCTTCGCCGGCGTGTCGAAGGACGAGCTGGAGAAACTGCAGCTGCCGGCGGACCCGGACGTGATGCTGAAGAGCACCATCTTCACCGGACCGATGAAGCAGAATGACGACGTCGCCAAGATGTTCGAAAAGGTGAAGGCGGGGGGTTGAGCTGAGACGCCCCCTTCTCCCCTTGTGGGAGAAGGGGGCCGCGCAGCGGCCGGATGAGGGGTGTTCCAGGGAAAGCCAACGTCTCACTCCGCTGGAACACCCCTCATCCGTCTCGGCGCTATCGCGCCGATCCACCTTCTCC
>NZ_RZSL01000811.1:0-2169 GCF_003997355.1 Mesorhizobium sp. M1E.F.Ca.ET.041.01.1.1
GCCGAACCGCCGCGCCCGGCGAAGGTCGAAGGCGGCGCGCGCGTGGCCGATTCCAAGACAGGCCAATTGCGGCTCAGGGTCGTCGAAGACGGCGAGTAGTCTCGCCTCTCGCCGAGGTCTCGCTCCCTACTGCTCCTCGACCACCCTGGTGCCCTCGAACTCCGGCAGCCAGTGCAGCGCCGAGCGATGCCAGTATTGCGTCCTCGGCACCAGCTGGTCGCGCTGGCGCGCCGTGCCTGTCCTGACGCCATAGACCTTCGGCCCGTCGCCGACCGATATCGCGTATAGGTGCGAACCGCAATCGCCGCAAAAGCCCTGCGCCCGCTTGGCGCCGCTCGACCCGGTCTTGATGTAGACCTTGGGCTCGCCCTTGGTGATGCGGTAATCTTCTTCAGGCACCCGCACGGTGACGCGAAAAGCCGTGCCGGTGAGTTGCTGGCAATCCGTGCAGTGGCAGATCGAGGTCTTTTCCGGGTCGACCTCCGCCTCATAGGTGATGGCGCCGCAATGGCACCCGCCGTCGATCTTCATCGGGCTTACTCCCCAAAGGTTGCTTCGCTCAAACCTAATCCTCTTCGGAGGCCTCGGCGATAGCCTTGCGCCTGCGCTCCCAGGTGCCAGTCGCCTGCGGCTTGACGAACAGCTTGATGATTTCCGGCATCTCTTTCCTCAACCGCGCCTCCAGCCGCTCGACGCAGGCCTCGATCTCGGGCGCGGTCAGATGGTCCTCGAATTCGATGCTCAAGCCGGCGACGATCTCTTGCGGGCCGATGTGAACGCTCAATATGCCGTTCGCCCGCTGGACTGCCGGATCTTCCTCAGCGATCGCCAGAACCTTGCGCTGCACCTCGGGCGAAGCGGGCTCGCCGAGGAGCAGGCCCTTGCTCTCGCGCGCCAGGAAGATCGCGGTGGCGCCAAGGATGATCGCGATGCCGATCGAGCCGGCGCCGTCGAGTTCGGGGATCTCCAGGAGCTCGGCAGACAGGATGCCGGCGAAGGCGACGATCAAGCCGAGCAGTGCCGCGCTGTCCTCGAACAGCACCGTGTAGACGCTCGGGTCCTTGCTGCGGCGCACCGCCTGGAACCAGCCCTGCTTGCCCTTCTGCTGGCGGAACTCCTTCAGTGCCACCAGCCAGGAACTGCCTTCGAACAGAAAGGACAGGCCAAGCACGATGTAGTTGACCTTGGCGTTGACGACCGGCTCGGGCGCCATGATGTGGGTGACGCCCTCATAGAAGGACACGCCGGAGCCGAGCGCGAACACCAGGAGCGCGACGATGAAGCTCCAGAAATAGAGCTCGCGCCCGTGGCCGAGCGGATGCTTGCGGTCGGGTGGGCGTGCGGCGCGACGCATGCCGTAGAGCAGAAGCGCGCCGTTGCCGGTGTCGACCAGCGAATGCACACCTTCCGACAGCATGGCGGAAGAGCCGGTGAAGAATGCCGCGGCGAACTTGGTCAGCGCGATCGCGAGGTTGCCGGCGAGCGCGGCGTAGATCACCCTTTTCGAGCCGCTGTGCCCTGCCATCCGCTTCCCGATCCTCTTTGGAGCGCCGAGCTTAACGACCTGCCGACCGAAGCTCCACAGACAATGCGCCAATGGCTCCGAGGTTCAAGGAGAGTGACGCACAGCCGGACCAACTGCCGAAACCTGTTTCGGGGCCGGCGGATCAAGGGAAAACGGTTGACATCCGGGAAGCCGGCTTCGAAGCGTCAAACGGCCTCTTGCGATCCGGCGCTTCTCTTGTTTCACTTGAGGCGCCCACAAATCGGAGGAGCGAATCATGGCTAAAGGTGCGATGAAGGCGGGCAAGGAACCCCGCAAGCCGAAGAAGGACGCGAAGAAACCAGCCGCGGCCCCGGCTCCGAAGGCGCCGCCGGTCAAGGCGATGCGCATCAAGGAGAAGTAGACCGCCGGCGCGGCCGATCCGTCTCGAGTGAAACCTGAACCGGCGGCATGCCGAATGCTGCCGGTGTTTTGTTGATCGGGGAGCGGAGCTCACTATATCAGTGCGGCGAGGACGACCTCGCTTCCCGAAAACCGGCCGGGACGACCCGCCACCTCAGGCATCGGACAGCGATGCCGGATGAGGGAGCGTTTGCGATGTCCTGGGTTCTTCTTTTTTTCGCCGGCCTGTTCGAGATCGGCTGGGCCATCGGCCTCAAATACAC
>NZ_RZSL01000812.1:0-2167 GCF_003997355.1 Mesorhizobium sp. M1E.F.Ca.ET.041.01.1.1
TTATAGCGACGCGCCAATTGCCCGGAGGCGATGTTGGCTTTGGTGTTTTCCGGGGTGCCGAAAGCCGGCGCGCCGGACTTCATGTCGACATTGGAGGTGAAGGCGCCGTACATCACCGGCGCGCCGGGGCGCACAAGCTGCGTCAGCACGATTCCGAACAGCGCCTCGGCATTCTGCTGCGCCAGCGCACCGGCAAGCGTCACCGGACTCATCGCCCCCATCAGCGTGAACGGCGTCACCGCCACCGACTGACCGAACTCGGCCATGGTCATCAGCCCTTCGGCCATCATCTCGTCGAAGCGGCGCGGCGAGTTGACGGAAATGATCGTCGCGATGCCCGGATCCTCGCTCATCTGCTCGAGCGTCAGTCCGCGTGAGATGGCCATCATCTCGATGCCGTCCAGCGCCCTGCCCCGGCCGATCGCCGAGACGTGGAAGCATTTGTCGGTCAGCGTCAGATTGGCGAAATAGGTGTCGAGATGGCGCGAGTTCGCCGGAAGCTCGATCGGCGCGCAGACCTGGTTGCCGAGCATGTGGATGCAGTTGAAATGCTGCGCCAGCCGGACGAGATCGCAATAGTCGGCGAGATTGCCGGCGCGGCGGCCGCGTTCCATGTCGTGCACATTGGGCGGCCCGGCGACCAGCGTGAAGTTGATGGTGTTGCCGCCGAGATGGATGGCGCGGGCCGAGTTGCGTGGGGTGAGCGTGTAGCTGGTGCGCGTCGTCTTCAGCGCCTCCTCGACCATGCCGCGATCGACGCGCACATTCATCGAGCCGCGATCGACCCTGGCGCCGGCGCGCTCGAACAGCGACAGCGCCCGCGGGCTCATCACCTCGATGCCGAAATTTTCCAGGATATGCATCGATGCCTGGTGGATGGCCTCGATCTGGTCGGCCGAAAGCACCGCCATCGGCGGGTAAGGACTGACCACGCGTCGCGGCGGTAGTTGGGGAATGGCGGCGGGCCCCCGGTTGCTGGTCCGCTCGGCGCCGCGCTTTCGTCTAGGTTCCGTCATGCAGCGCATCAGAGCGCCGACGCGAAACGGCGGCTGTCAGGAATTCGTCATGTGCCGGCGTGATTTTAGCCAAGGCGGCATTTTTCAAAATCATTGGAAAGGAATACGACGCATATAGTCGAAATATTGATATCACCAAGAACGACCTGCCTCCGGCCGGCGTTAAGGAAGCTGGCAAGACTCCTTTTATGATTTCGGCCTATTCGTCTTCCAATGCGTAGGTCGAGTTTTAGTAAAATTGTCGCTGTCTCCATGCTGCTGGCGCTTTCGGCCTGCGCGACGGCGCCCAGCCATATCAACAATGTTTGCGCCGTCTTCGACCAGAATGACGGCTGGTTCGACAACTGGCAGTCGGCCGCGGAACGCACCGAGCGGAAATACGGCGTTCCCGTCCCGGTGCTGATGGCGACAGTGCGCAAGGAATCCGGCTTCAAGAGCAACGCCCGCCCACCGCGGACCAAGCTGCTGGGCTTCATCCCTTGGAAGCATGTCTCCAGCGCTGCCGGCTACTCGCAGGCGCTCGACGGCACCTGGTCGCAATATCAGATGGAAACCGGCAATTGGGCGGCGCGCCGCTCTCGTTTCGCCGACGCGGTCGATTTCGTCGGCTGGTATCATTCCAAGACCGCCGACACATTCGGCGTCGCCCGCAACGACACCTACAATCTCTATCTGGCCTACTATCTCGGCTGGAGCGCCTACGGCCGCGGCAATCGCGGCGACGCCGGCGTGCAAAGCTACGCGCGCGCCACTGACCAGATGGCCCGCGACTACGTCACGCAGTTACGGCAGTGCGGCAGCTGACGGCGGCTTGCGGCTGACGCCGGCGCCGCGCTCTTAAAGCGCGTCGCGTCGAAACGGATTCGACCGACGCGCTTTAACCCTTTGTTTTGATGCATGTCTTTGTCCCAAAACCGGTTCCCACTTTCGGGAGACATTAGATCGCTATCGACTTAGCCCAAGATCCTGTGAAGAGATCGCGGGCCGCTTGTACCAGTCAAGACCAGCCGCGGCGTGGTCGATCGCAGCACGAACTTTTGCGGAAAGTTGGCGTGAGGCCGGATAGACAGCGAACAGCTCCCGCGGCGCAGGGCGCCAGCCGCCCAGCGGTATGTCGATCAGAGGTTCCGCAGAATTCCCCAAGGTGAGGC
>NZ_RZSL01000813.1:0-2164 GCF_003997355.1 Mesorhizobium sp. M1E.F.Ca.ET.041.01.1.1
CTCCAGCCCTGAGCCGCCGGTGGCCGGATGCAGCCCCGCCACGGCAAGCGCCCTGCCCGTCTCCACCTTGCAGGTGATCGACCGGTCGTCGAGCGTTCCGCGCGCCCTGAGCGTGATCACGGCCTTGGCGGCGTCCTGGCGGTAAGCCTCCTTCAGCGGCGCCTGCATGGCCTTGAGTGCGGTCGCGTCCATTGTGCATCCTTTTCGATGCCGACTGATAGCACTGTCTAGCGCGGCGGGCAGAACAATGCTCGGTGAACGACAAGCCTGTCGGACCGGGCGAAACTCGAACGTCCTTCGGTCGTTGTCAGACAGGAAGGAGATCCAGCATGGCCAAGGTCACCTCGCATCTGTGGTTCGAAAAGGACGCGCGGCAAGCGGTGGAATTCTATGTCGCCACCATTCCCAACTCGGCGATCGGCCGCACCACGGACGTGGCGGCGGACAATCCAAGCGGCCCCGCCGGCAGCGTCAAGATCATCGGATTCGTGCTCGACGACCAGAATTTCATCGCGCTCGAAGCCGGCCCGCTCGACCCGTTCAATCATTCCTTCTCGATCCTCGTCGAACTCGACAGCCAGGCCGAGATCGACCGCATCTGGAAGGCTTTTCTCGACAATGGCGGCAAGCCCGAGCAATGCGGCTGGCTGCGGGACCGCTGGGGCCTGTCGTGGCAGATCGTGCCAAAGATCCTCGGCGACATGGCCGCGCATCCGGATCGCGAGCGCGCCAGGCGCGCCACCGAGGCGATGCTGGGTATGGTCAAGATCGACGTCGCGGCGCTGGAGAAGGCGTTTGGGGAGTGAATGTCGCCCGCGAAGGCAGGCCAGCACAATTCCAGCCTGGGTTCCTCGCCCCCACAAAGTGGGGGAGAGGTGGCTCGGCGGAGCCGAGACGGAGAGGGGGAGCGCCCTACGAAGGCCCCCTCTCCGTCCGCTTCGCGGACACCTCTCCCCCGCTTGGCGGGGGCGAGGAACCCAAGTTTTGTGACGCTTCCCGCACCACCCCTTTGACTTCGGCCGCTCTGGCCATACCTTTGCGGAGGTCGTTCGCGCGGAGGTCTCATGCGGTCCAAACTCTTTCCCCTCATCCTCCTGGCGCTCGCCGCCTTCGCGCAGCCAGCTCCGGCTGAAACGCCGGAGCGGCCGGCACCGGCCGGCGGCGTGCTGTCGCTTCTGCCGCCGCCGCAGGTGACCGAGCATTCGATCGCGCTTGCCGGACGCAAGCTCGATTACCAGGCCAAGGCCGGCACGCTGTCGCTGCTCTCCGGCAAGGGCGAGGTCACGGCGGAAATCTTCTACGTCGCCTACACGCAGCAGTCGCCCGCCCCGGCGAAGGAACGGCCGATCACCTTCGTCTTCAACGGCGGGCCGGGCGCGGCGTCGGCCTATCTGCATCTCGGCGCGCTCGGGCCGCGCATCATCGCGACCGCGACCGATGGCGAGTTCCTGCCGCCGCCGCAAAAGCTCATCGACAATCCCGACAGTTGGCTCGACCTGACCGATCTCGTCTTCGTCGATCCGGTCGGCACCGGTTACAGCCGCGAGGCGCCGGGCGAGGACACGAAGACGTTCTGGGGCGTCGACCAGGACGCCAGCTCGGTCGGCGCGTTCATCCGGCTCTATCTGGCGCAGAACGGCCGAACCGCTTCACCGCTCTTCCTCGCCGGCGAAAGCTATGGCGGTTTTCGCGCGGCGCTGCTTGCCCGCACGCTGCAGGAAGACGTGGGTTTGAGCCCCAGCGGCATCGTGCTGATCTCGCCGGCGCTGGAATTCATGCTGGTGCGGCCGGACCAGTTCGACCAGTTGCACTGGGCGCTCGAACTGCCTTCGCTGGCGGCGACGCGGCTTCGCGCCGACGGCGTCAGCGGCGAGGCGATGCGCGACAGGCTTGCCGAGGTCGAGCACTACGCGCTCGGCGATTACCTGACGGCGTTGAACAGCGGGCTGGAGCAAGGCGGCAAGCTCGCCAGCGGGCGCGTGGCGGAGATAACCGGCCTGCCGCTCGACCTCGTCGAGCGCAATTTCGCCCGTATCCCGACAGGCCTTTTCGCCCGTGAGTTCCAGCGCGCCAAGGGCAAGGTGCTCAGTCCTTACGACGCCATGGTCGCGACCAGCGATATCGCGCCGGAGAGCGCCCATATCGCCGGTCCGGACCCAGTGCT
>NZ_RZSL01000814.1:0-2163 GCF_003997355.1 Mesorhizobium sp. M1E.F.Ca.ET.041.01.1.1
GGACGTTCTGGCGGCGCCCGGGTCGCGGGCCATGGTCTGGGCCGGACCGAGCAGCGTGAAGTCGGCAAGCTTGGCCGCGCTGCCCGCCGGTTCGGCCGAAAGCAGCAGGACCTTGGCGCCGGCGTCGCGCGCGACACGCATCAGGGTCAGCACCGTGCTGGTCTCGCCCGGTCCTGAGCTTGCGAGGAAGACATCGCCCTTGCCCAGCGGCGGCGTGGTCATGTCGCCGACCACCGCGACAGGCAGGCCGAGATGGAAGAGCCGCATGGCGAAGCCTTTGACCTGCAGCGCTTCGCGGCCGCAGCCATAGACGACGATCTTGCCGGCGCCGGCAAGCATCTCGCAGGCGCTGTCAACCCGGCCGTCGTCGATGCGCCTCACCACGGCGCCAAGCTCGTCGAGCGCTGTCGCGAACATCTCGGATCCGGCTTGCGTCATGGCAATTCGTCCTGTCCGCCGAAGCTGAATAGATATGTGGTGTTGCGGTTCGTTTGCCGCGAAACACTTGTTTCTGTTCATGCTAACACCGCGAAAATTCGTGTCCAACGAGCCACGGCGCTTTTGCTGTGCCACCGGCGTGATAGTGTCATGTCAGACAAATCGATCCGGGACATTTGAGGATATGAAGACACGGCACTTCGACCGCATCGGCAATGGCGGCCTCACTTTCACCGAGCTTGGCTTCGGCACTGCGCCGCTCGGCAATCTATACCGCGCCGTCTCCGATGAGGATGCCAATGCCACGCTGGAGGCGGCGTGGGCGGCCGGCTGCCGCTACTTCGATACCGCTCCCCTCTACGGCCTCGGCCTGTCGGAAACCCGGCTCAACCCGTTCCTGCGCGGCAAGAAGCGGGACGACTATGTGTTGTCGAGCAAGGTCGGCCGCCTCATGCGCGTCTGCCCGCCCGACCAGCGCACCGGCATCGGCAAGTTCTTCGACACGCCCTCGCGCAAGGAAGTTTACGACTACAGCTATGACGGCGTGATGCGCTCCTTCGAGGCCTCGCTGGAGCGTCTCGGCGTCGACCGCATCGACATCCTCTATGTGCACGACGTCGACATCTTCACCCATGGCAGCAAGGAGGCGTCGGACGTTCGCATCGAGGAATTCATGTCGTCCGGCTACTACGGGCTGCTTTCGCTGCGCGACCAAGGCGTGATCAAGGCCTTCGGCGGCGGCATCAACGAATGGGAGGTCTGCCAGACGCTCGCCGAACGCGGCGATTTCGACCTGTTCCTGCTCGCCGGCCGCTATACGCTGCTCGAGCAGGAAGCGCTGGCTACCTTCCTGCCGCTCTGCCAGGAGCGCGGCATCGGCATCATTCTTGGCGGCCCCTACAATTCCGGCATCCTGGCGACGGGGCCGAAGCCCGGCGCCTTCTACAACTACACCAAAGCGCCAAAGGACGTGCTCGAGCGCGTGGCGCGCATCGAGGCTGTCTGCCAGCGCCATGGCGTGCGCCTGATCGAGGCCGCACTCCAGTTCCCGCTGCGGCATCCTTCCGTGATGTCGGTGATCCCCGGCGGCCAGCGGCCCGCCGAGGTCGAAAGCAACCGCGCGCTGCTTGACGTCAGGTTTCCGGCGGCCCTTTGGGCGGATCTTAAGCGGGAAGGGTTGATGCGCGCCGACGCGCCGACCGGCTGAACCCGCAATCAGCGGGTCAAAAAAGAAGAGCCGGGCAAGCCCGGCTCTTATGAGCTTAAAGAAAAAGGTCTTAGTTGACCGCGTCCTTGAGGCCCTTGCCAGCCGAAAACTTCGGCACGGTGCGCGCCGGAATCTTCACTTCCGCGCCGGTCTGCGGGTTACGGCCGGTCGAAGCAGCGCGTTTTGACACGGTGAAATTTCCGAAGCCGACAAGCCGGACATCGCCGCCCTTCTTCAGTTCGCCAGTGATCACGGAGAACACCGCATCGACGGCCGACTGCGCATCAGCCTTCGAAATGCTTGCGGAGTCGGCGACGGCGGACACCAGTTCGTTCTTGTTCATCAAAATTCCCTTCCATGAGAAAACCGGAACTACGACTCATCCGGCAGGAAACGGACTTTAGAAAGAAGCGTTCCGGAACCCAAGCCGAAAACCGCGGAATTCCGGGCTTTTTTCGACTTTTCGGAGCTTTTTTCACATGAAAAAGCCGGGCTTGAAGCCCGGCTCTCTCATTGTG
>NZ_RZSL01000815.1:0-2150 GCF_003997355.1 Mesorhizobium sp. M1E.F.Ca.ET.041.01.1.1
CGGCATGGCGCTGGGCGCGGCGCGCGCGCAGGTGCATGAGAACTACATCGTCGCCCAGACGAGGGATTCGCTCATCATTGTCGACCAGCATGCCGCGCATGAGCGGCTGGTCTACGAGGCGCTGAAGAATGCGCTGCATTCGCGCGCCGTGCCTTCGCAGATGCTGCTCCTGCCAGAGATCGTCGACCTGCCCGAGGAGGACGCCGAGCGGCTGGCATTGCATTCGCAGACGCTGGCCAAATTCGGCCTTGGCCTCGAGCGCTTCGGACCGGGTGCGGTGGCCGTGCGCGAGACACCCTCGATGCTCGGCGAAACCAACGTGCAGCAATTGGTGCGCGACCTTGCCGACGAGATCGCCGACAACGACACGGTCGAGACGCTGAAGGAGCGGCTGGACAGAATCGCCGCGACCATGGCCTGCCACGGTTCGGTGCGCTCGGGCCGGCTGCTCAAGGCCGAGGAGATGAACGCGCTGCTGCGCCAGATGGAGGCGACGCCGGGATCCGGCACCTGCAACCACGGCCGCCCGACCTATATCGAGCTCAAGCTTGCCGATATCGAAAGGCTGTTCGGGCGGCGGTGAGCGTTCCCTGGCTCGTTGCGCAACGGCAGCGGATTACACCTGAATATCATTTCTTTAGATGGTATTTTTTTGTCTTCGGGTTGAGGACATAGTCGTCCGCGCTTGCGAATTTGCCACCTCCAAAATTTACTGAAATGATGTCCTTGCCTCCCTCCACCCATTTTTGCACGTTCATATAAATGGGCGTGGTCGACATACCGGCGTTGCAGTCCTCATCGTCGAACCCGATCTCCTGAACGACTTTCTTTTTCTTCTTGTTGATCACCTGCATTTTCGTCATGCAGATGCCGGCATCGGATGTCGTGTAGATCCCGGCAAACCGGTCGCTGGCCGTTTCGGCCCAGAAGGGAATCTCGACGGTTCCGTCGATCTTGCCCTCGCCGGTATCGTCAAGGCTGGCGACCTTCTTCAGCGTAACGGGAAATTTGTCCGTGTCCTTGCTCCAGTTCCCCGTAGCGCCGCTTTCGCCGACATCGAGGGAGAATGGGCATCCGGCCGTATCGACGGGCGTTTTTGATCCCATCACGAGAACGCGTTGAAATTGCTTGTCGTCCGCAATCTCGCACAGCGTGAGCCTTGAGCCGTCGGCCGTGCCGTAGATCGCGATGGGGCTTTGCTTGGCGTCGTAGAAATAGCTTCCCTCGACAGTGATGCCGCTGCCGAAGTGAGCATATCTCTGCAGCGAGAGATGGACCGGGTTCGGTCCGATCGAACCTTCGTAGTTCTCCACCTGGTACAAGCCCGCGACGGCGTTTTCGGTCGGCATGAGCAAACAGAAAACCGCGGTTATGAACCCTCTTCCCATCCCGATCCCCTCATCAAGTCGGGTCAGGATAGCTTGCCTTACGCCTGCATCACAGAGGTCATCGGTGGCGGATCGCAACTCATCAATCAAGTCGTGAAACGGTGATAACTCTCTGATTTACCGCTTTAAATTCACCACGATGACGCCGCCCAGAGCCAGCGCGCCGCCGAGGATGCCGAGCAGCGACGGCACTTCGCCCAGCCAGAAGAAGCCGATCAGGGCTGAGGTTGGCGAGACGAGATAGAGGAAGTTCGAGGCCCGTGCCGCAGGCAGGCGGGACAGCGCGGTCGCCCAGGCGGCGTAGGCGATCATCGAGGGCACGACGCCGAGATAGATGACGGCGCCGAGACCGGCGGTGTCGGCGACCGCGGCCTGCGAAAACGCTTCCGGCAGGAAGGGCGACAGGCAGAGCGCGCCGAGCACCATGTTGGAAGCCGCAATGGTCAGCGGATGATGGCGGGCAAAGAGCGGCTTCTGGACGATGGTGTTGACGGCCGAGCACAGTGCGGAACCCAGCACCAGCAGCGCGCCGGCATTGAAATGCAGGCCGTTCCCGTCGGCCACCGCGATGATGCCGATGCCGGTGAAGGAGATAATCGTACCGATCCAGGCCATGCCGGAAAAGCGCTCGCCGAGCAGCGCCATCGCCATGATTGCCGTGAAGATCGGGCTGACATTGATGATGAAGCCGGCGGCGCCAGCCGAGACGGTCAGCTCGCCGAAATTGAGCATGGCGGTGTAGAGCGCGACGAAGATCGCGCC
>NZ_RZSL01000816.1:0-2148 GCF_003997355.1 Mesorhizobium sp. M1E.F.Ca.ET.041.01.1.1
CCGGCCGAGACCGCCTTGCCCCAGGCTTCCCTGAATGACGCTCGGCGAAAACTTCCTCGCCGCATTGAGGCCAGGCGCGATCGAATCGGGCAGGCGCAGCACTTCCAGGGCGCGTGCACGGTTGGGCAGTCGGCGAATGAAGCCACGCTCCTCCAGCGCCGTGATCAGACGATGAATGCCCGACTTCGAGGCCAGGTCGAGGGCTTCCTTCATCTCGTCGAAAGACGGTGGAATGCCGCTTTCCTTGAGCCGTTCGTGGATGAACATCAGGAGTTCATGTTGTTTGCGCGTCAGCATGGCGGCCCCCATGGGTTTTGAAACCAGAATCAGAAAAACAAACCCAGAACAAACACTATCTGTTCCAGTTGTGTTCCGCAACCGTTTAAAGTTTAATGAATGCGTTAGCGCGGCGATAACCAGAGCGCGGCCCGCAAAGACGCCGAAATGCGGCTTTTGGGCACCGGGACCGGCGATCTGGCATTGAATTCCTTACAGTTTTTTCCGATGCCCACGTGCTTGCGCGTTGCTCCTCCGTGCGTTGAATAACCGGCGCGAATGATGGCATGCGGAAGGACGTCGACGCCGGGAAAGCTCGCGGGCCGTGAACGAAACGGAGCCAAACCGTCAACGACCTCACACCGCGCACGGCGGAAATCGCATGCCGCGTTGGCGCTGCCACGAGCGATTCCAGTCATGTGAGGCACGGTTGATGTCGGGCCGTCGACGCACTATTCGTGAATGACCGATGGGGGCTACAGGATCATGATCGCACTTCCCGATCTCGCCGAAATCGAGGCGATGGATGCGGCCGATCCGCTACGCTCGATGCGCCGCCGCTTCGCATTGCCGACAGGGGTGATATATCTCGACGGCAATTCGCTGGGTGCTGCTTCGTCCGATGTCTTCGACGAGATCGAGAAGGCGGCGACGCGCGAATGGGCGCACGATCTCATCCGCGCCTGGAACACTGCTGGCTGGTTCGACATGCCTGTCGAATTGGGTGACCGGCTTGGGCGCCTGATCGGCGCCGGGCCCGGCCAGACCGTCGTCTGCGACACGACGTCGATCAACATCTACAAGGTCCTGCATGCGGCGCTCGCGATGCGGCCCGACCGGTCGGTGATCGTTGCCGAGGGCGACAGCTTTCCGACCGACCTCTATATGGCGGAAGGGGTGGCCTCCACGCGGCCCGGCACGGTGTTGCGGCTGGAGGGCGTCGATGCCTCGACGATCGAGGACCTGATCGATGAGCGTGTCGCGGTCATCCTGGTCAATCACGTCAACTACAAGTCCGGCCGGTTGCGCGACATGGCGGCCCTGACGCGCAGGGCCCATCGGGCAGGCGCGCTGATCGTCTGGGATCTCTGCCACACGGCAGGCGCCCTGCCGGTGGATCTCGATGGTTCGAACGCCGATTTCGCCATTGGCTGCACTTACAAGTACCTCAATGGCGGGCCTGGCTCGCCGGCCTTCATGTATGGCGCCAAACGCCATCACGACGACATTCGCCAGCCGCTCAGCGGCTGGTGGGGGCACGCCCGGCCTTTCGCGTTCGAACAGGGTTATGCCGCCGGCACCGGCATCCGGCGGTTCCTTTGCGGCACACAGCCCGTGCTGTCGATGCGGGCGCTAAAGGGAGCACTGGACCTTTGGGACAAGGTCGACATGAATGCCGTGCGCGGCAAGAGCATCGCCTTGACGGATCTGTTCATCCGGCTCGTCGAAGCCAGGTGCGGCGCCTTCGGCCTCTCACTGGAAAGCCCGCGCGACGGCGCCGAGCGCGGCAGCCAGGTGTCGTTCGCTCATCCCCATGGCTACCAGGTTATGCGCGCATTGATCGAGCGCGGCGTGATCGGCGATTTCCGCGCGCCGGCGACCATCCGCTTCGGCTTCACGCCGCTCTATGTCGGCTACCGCGACGTCTGGGATGCCGTCCAGGTGCTGGAAGACATCCTGCGCACCGGTGCCTGGCGGGACGCGCGCTTCGCCGTCAAGACCGCTGTGACCTGATACGAGGCAACTCGCGCCGGTTTTGCCGGATCGCACCAGCCGGAACTTGTTTCGGGCATAAAATGTCTCCGGTCGGAAGCATTGACGCGGCATCCGGCGCCGGCCATTGCTGGCGAAAGCCACGCGTTTGGGAGGGGC
>NZ_RZSL01000817.1:0-2145 GCF_003997355.1 Mesorhizobium sp. M1E.F.Ca.ET.041.01.1.1
GTGCGTGGACCGCGCGAATTGATCCGCAAGCTCGGGCCTGACAGTGCCGGCGCAACCGTGACGCTCGGTATCATGAGCGGCGGCGCTGAGCGCGACGTTTCGATAACCATCGGCGAGAAGCCGCTGAGCTGAGAGGGGCGATGCCAGGCAGCGCGACACAAACGATTGCGAGACCGGAGCCGGCAACCCACCGGCTGACGGTGCTGATCGCGCTCGGCGATGCTGAGCGCGCCGAGCAACTGGCCGATGCGCTTGGCGCCAGCGACGACCTGCTGCCGGCGTTTGGCGAAAGCGGCGCCGGCCAGACAGCGGACGTCGCCGTGATCGATGAGGCGGCTTTGGAAAACCGGGCCATTGCTTCGAATACGCCTGCCGTTCTGCTTTCCCGGCGCATCCGCCGCGAACAGCTGCCCGGCAACGTGCTCGCCGTGTTGCCGCCCTTCGCGGATGGCCTGCTGGTCGCCGCCGCGGCGCGGTTGGCGGCGTCCGGTTATCACGTTACCCGGGGCGGGTCTGCGGAAATTGCCGCGCGAGGCGATTTCCACGGTGAGCTGTCGGAAGAGGAAGCGCCCGACGACAACCAGACCCGCGCGGCGTTGTCGCCGCGCGAGGCGGAGGTGCTGGCGCTGCTGGCGGAAGGCGCGCCCAACAAGGTGATCGCCAGGCGGCTCAACATTTCGGTGCACACCGCGAAGTTCCACGTCGCCGCGATCCTGATCAAGCTCGGCGCCGCCAACCGCACCGATGCGATCGCGATCGCCATGCGGCAGGGATTGGTTCTGGTCTAGACCTCCCTGGGCGCGACGTTGCGTAATCTCGAACTGGCCTCTTGGGCCTTGCGTCAGGCTAGTCCACCGCGCAAGTTGCCCCCCTGTTGCTGAGGGAGGCTAAGGATTTCGCTCAAGGGAAAGACGCTGTTCATCTCGGGCGGGTCGCGCGGCATTGGTCTCGCGATCGCGCTGCGCGCGGCGCGCGACGGCGCCAATGTGACGATCGCGGCCAAGACCGCCGAGCCGCATCCGAAGCTGCCGGGCACGATCTACACCGCCGCTGAAGAAATCGAGCAGGCCGGCGGCAAGGCGCTGCCGATGCTCTGCGACATCCGCGACGAGGCTCAGGTCGCCGATGCGGTGGCAAAGACGGTCGAGCGGTTCGGCGGCATCGACATCTGCGTCAACAATGCCAGCGCCATCCAGCTCACCGGCACGCTGGAAACCGACATGAAGCGCTACGACCTGATGCACCAGATCAATACGCGCGGCACCTTCCTGGTCTCCAAAATGTGCATTCCGCACCTGAAGTTGGCAAAGAACCCTCACATCCTGAATCTGGCGCCGCCGCTCGACATGAACGCCAAGTGGTTCAAGAACCATGTCGCCTACACCATGGCCAAGTTCGGCATGTCGATGTGCACGCTGGGCATGAGCGCCGAGTTCGCCGGCGCCGGCATCGCCGTCAATTCGCTCTGGCCGATCTCGACCATCGACACGGCTGCGGTGCGCAATCTGCTCGGTGGCGCGACGGTGGCCGCGATGAGCCGCTCGCCCGACATCATGGCCGATGCGGCGCATGCGATCTTCCTGCGCCCGTCGCGCGAGGCGACGGGCAATTTCTATATCGACGAGGAGGTGCTTCGCGCCGAGGGCGTCACGGATTTTTCCATCTATGCGCCGGGCGCAAAGGGGCCGCTGGCCGGCGACTTCTTCGTGCCGGACGAGGTGTTCGCGAACTCGCGGACGAACGTCAAAAGAATCTACTGACGGGTTGCAGCCGTCTCGCTCCACCTCGGCCTTCTTGCCCTTGGCCCGCGCAAAGTCAAAAAGCCCCGCCGGAGAGGGGGGGCCGGCGGGGCTCATGTGTCCCGCTGGAGTCGGGACAGGGCAGGGAACGCCCTGGCTAGAATCTGGGTGCCGCAATGCGGCGATTCAATGAGCGTGACGGCACAAGCAGGACAATTCTTCTTGAATTTTCAATGAAAAGGCCCGTCCGGATCCGGACGGGCCTCGTCTTGCCGCGCTGATTCCGAAAATCGGGTCAGGATCTTGAAATCAAAAACTAAAGCGCGTCGAGCTGAAACGGATTCAGGCGATGCGCTTCAGGTCTTTGTTTCGTTCATGTCGCCCAAAACCGCCATGTACTTTTGTG
>NZ_RZSL01000818.1:0-2144 GCF_003997355.1 Mesorhizobium sp. M1E.F.Ca.ET.041.01.1.1
GTGACGATGTTGGTGGCGACGATCGCGGAGGCGCCGCAGATCGAAGTGCCGGCGGCGATCAGTTGCGCCAGCTTGGCGTCGACGCCGATCAGGCGGCCGAATGTGACGGTGAAGAAGAAGGTGGCGCCAAGCGTGGCGGCGACGATGCCGACGCCGCCGAGGCCGATGCCCGCCACCTGGCCGAGCGTGAGCTGGAAGCCGAGTAGCACGATGGCAAAGCGCAGCAGCCGGCGCTGCGAGAAAGCGATGCCGGCCTTGGCGTGGGCCGGCATGCCGAGCACATTGGAATAGACCATGCCGGCGACGACCGCGAGGATCATCGGGCTGAACAGGGTGAGGCCGGAGAGATTGCGCGCCGAATAGGCGACGCTGGTGATCATCGCCACGAGCACGATTCCCGGCACGATGCCGGCCCAGATCGCAGGCAGGGCGGGGCTCTGGCTTCCAGAACTGGCCGAACTCGGGCCATTTGGAAGATCGTTCGCGGTGATGGGCAGGAAAGACAATGCAATTCTCCAAGCATGTTCGCCGGGGAAATGCCATTCCAGAACCAATCTTTCCAACGAATTATTCGAGTTATAATGATCGATTTTTGCGAACGATCTGGGTTTGCGCGGCAGGACTACCGAGATCGGGTGATTGCAACGTCGACGGCTCGACGGCCGGCTTGACAGCGTCGCGGCTGCTGGTCCAGCTTCACGCCATGATCGCCTTTCCGGCAAACCCGCAGCGACGCCGCCGTTCGAAGGAGCGGCATGCTGATTGCGTGAAGACAAAGGCCGGCTGACAAGCAATCCGGTTCGTCCATCCCAGCCCCCGCCCATCGAAACGATCGGCGGGGTTTTTGCATTTGGAGCGTTTGAATGACTGTCGTTTCATCGATCGAGTTTCGGCCGGCCGGCCCGGCGGATGCCGCCGCCATCACAACCATCGTGCGGGCTGCCTACGCCAAATGGGTGCCTGTGATCGGCCGCGAGCCCCTGCCGATGCGCGCAGACTACGACAAGGCGCTGGACGAGCATCAGTTCGAGCTCGCCATCGAGCACGGCCGCATCGTCGGCCTGATCGAGACCATGGCGCATGACGACCACATCTGGATCGAGAATGTCGCCGTGGCGCCGGACGCGCAGGGCAGGGGTATTGGGCGGAAGCTGCTCGACCGCGCCGAGTGCAGGGCCGTTGAAGCCGGCTGCCATGAACTTCGGCTGCTGACCAACGGCGCCTTCGCAGCCAATGTGCTGCTCTATCGCAGGCACGGCTACGCGATCGACCGCGAAGAGTCGTTCATGAACGGGACGACCGTCTATATGAGCAAGCGATTGGCGACGTAACGGCGCGCCGCCTGAAACGGATCCGGGCGACGTCTTCAAGGGTGTCGTTTTCCTGAAACCGCTGCACGGTTTTGGGCGATATGCATCAGGAATTCAGCGCTGGCTCAATCACCTTCGCTTGCGCTGGACAGGGCGGTTGCCGCATCGTTATCTCTGACGATATACGACGATCACCCCACCACAATCGAAACCAGGCGGCCACAGGGAGCGAAAGCATGTCACACGATCTGCAGTTCTATATCGACGGCGCCTGGGTCGACCCTGTGGTGCCGAACAATTTCGACGTCATCGATCCTTCGACCGAGGATGCCTTCGCGCAGATTTCGCTGGGCACCAAGGCCGATGTCGACAAGGCGGTCGCCGCCGCCAAGCGCGCCTTCGCCACCTTCGGCTTCACCGAAGTCGAGGAGCGTCTGGATATCCTCAACCGCGTCATCGAAATCTACAAGAAGCGCAGCAAGGACCTCGCGCTCGCCGTCTCGCGCGAGATGGGCGCGCCGCGCCAGATGGCCCTGGACAGCCAGGTCGGCGTTGGCCAGGCGCACCTGGAAAAGATGGCCGAGGTGCTGAAGACTTTTCAGTTCCGCCATGTCAAAGGCTCATCGCTGATCGTCAAGGAACCGGTCGGCGTCGTCGGCCTGATCACGCCATGGAACTGGCCCCTCAACCAGATCACCTGCAAGGTCGGTCCGGCTCTCGCCGCCGGCTGCACCATGGTGCTGAAGCCATCGGAGATCGCGCCGCTCGATGCCATCATCTTCGCCGAGATCATCGACGAGGCCGGCGTGCCGAAGGGCGTCTTCAACCTCGTCA
>NZ_RZSL01000819.1:0-2138 GCF_003997355.1 Mesorhizobium sp. M1E.F.Ca.ET.041.01.1.1
GTGGACGAGATTGTCGGCCGCATCGACGATGTCTTCCGTCTTGCTTCGCCGAGCGGGCCGATCCTCGTCACGCCGGATGTGCTGCGCAACGCCGTGCTCAAGGCCGATCGCCGCATCGACGATTTTCGGCTCGTCCAGACTGCGCCGGATGCGATCGAGCTCAGGCTTCCGCCGACACTGGCCGACGACGCGGCTACCGCTGCTCACAAGGCGATGCGAAGGCTGTTGGAAGCGCGAAAGGCCGATGCGACCGTCGCCCTTGTCCGCGCGCCGCTGCCGCTGGAAACAAGCCGCAAACTGCGTCGCGTCGAATGTCGGCTGGAGAGCGCGCAATGAGCCGGGCAGGCGTCGTCGAAAGGCCGGTTCAGCAGGCCGACCGGGTCGAAAACAATCCGGCCAAGGTCGAAGCGTTCGTGCGGCTCTTCAACGAGATTCCGGTTGGCGATCTCGTCGCCAACCTGACGACCAGGGTCGAGGCTTTCGAAGTCGCCGGGCGGACCTTTCCGCTGACGCTCAACGATGCGAGTGAAGCGCCGAACTGCTACATCTGCTGCCCGTCCAGCGCTTACGTCGACTACGCCGTCGACGAGACGCGCAACTTCGCGGCCCACCCGCTGCTGCGTCAGGGGCTTCAGGCACTGATCAGCGCCTGCGCGCCGCTGGTCAGGGCAAGCGGCCTCGACCATCAGGTGCAGGTCAACAACTGGCTCTATTCGACCAATCCGGTGCCGCTGCTCGACCGGCAGACGGTCGCGGCGCTTCGCTCGGCGCTGGTCGCTCGCTTTCCCGATCGCACGATCGTCATCCGCTCGCTGAACGAGATCGCCGATCCGGCGAGCATAGCCGCCTTGAAGGCGGAAGGTTTCCGCATGCTGGCGGCGCGGCAGATCTACATCTTCGCCGACCGCAGCGCCGCACCCGCCATGACCAAGAACCTGAAACGCGACCGCAAGCAGCTTGGCGCCACGCATTTCGTGCGCGTCGGCGATGCCGATTTCACCGAGGCCGATTTTGCGCGCGCCGAACAGCTCTACAACATGCTCTATCTCAACAAATACACACCGCTCAATCCGCACTACACGGCCCGCTACATCGCCGAGATGCATCGGCGCGGCATCATCAGCCTTGCCGGCCTACGACGGCCGGGTGGCGAACTGGTCGCGGTCACCGGCCTGTTCGAAAATGGCGGCACGCTGACCCAGCCGATCGTCGGCTACGACACCAGCCTGCCGCTCGGCGAGGGGCTCTACCGCATGGTGATGGCGATGGGACAGGACCACGCCACGGAGCGCGGCCTGTTCTTCAACATGAGCGCTGGCGCGGCAGGCTTCAAGCGCCTGCGCGGCGCGGAGGCCGCGATCGAGTACATTGCCGTCTATGCTAGGCATCTTCCGCTTCGCCGGCGCGTCGCTATCCGCATCATGGAGAGCGTGCTGGCCCTGGTCGGCATCCCGCTGCTGAAGAGGTTCGAACTGTGAGCGAACGCCGTGACCACGCGAAGGATTTTTGGCAGGCGGTGGCGCTCTCGGCCGACATCGGCCAGCGGCCGAAGCGCGTTTTCTTCGAGGGCGCGCCGCTGGTGCTGTTCCGCTCGGCGCAAGGCATTGCCGCACTGTTCGACCGCTGCCCGCACCGGCTGGTGGAGCTGTCGACCGGCAAGGTGGTCGGCGGTGAGATCGAATGCCCTTACCATGGCTGGCGCTATGACGGCGAAGGCCGCTGCACCGCCATTCCGGGCCATGTCGGCGCAATGCCGCACTACCGGGTCCGCCGTTACGCCGCGATCGAGCGCGACGGCGTCGTCTTCGTCTCCTCCGGCGCGCCGCAGGGCGAACCCTATCTCCATTGCATGGAGGGCAAGGACATCATCGCGCGGCGGGTGCGCAGCTCGACGCAGTCGACGGTCATCGACGCCGCCGAGAACATTCTGGATGCCACCCACACCCATTTCACCCACAAGGGCCTGCTGCGCGGCCTGACCTCGAAACGTCATCTGGTGCGGGTCGAGGTGACGGGCGGCGAGGGCTGGGTCGAAGCCTGCTACACCGGTGAGGACAGACAGCAAGGATTGATCAGCCGGCTGCTGGAGGGCGAGCGGGCGAAAACCATCGGCCGCTTCCACCATCCCGGCATCGCCG
>NZ_RZSL01000081.1:0-16637 GCF_003997355.1 Mesorhizobium sp. M1E.F.Ca.ET.041.01.1.1
CGTTACACGCTGACGATCAGGGACCCGGAGAGCATCGTCGCCTTTGCCGCCTTCCTCGTCGTCGCCGTCAGATTGCTGGCGATGACGGCGACGACGAGGAAGGCGGCAAAGGCGACGATGCTCTCCGGGTCCCTGATCGTCAGCGTGTAACGCGGCTCGAGGAAGAAAAAGTTGAAAGCAAGGGCACTCACAAAACAGGCGTAAAGCGCCGGCCAGAGCCCGAACGTCACCGCCGATGTCAGCACGGCCAGGAGCAGGACGCTTGCCAGATTGCGAACGTCGAAGAACTGGTCGAGAACGCTGCTGGCAGCCAGCGCGCCCGTGACAAAGACGGTGGTGACAAAGTAGGGCCAGACCTGGAACGGTCTCTGTTCCGCAGCGGCCTTGACCCTCGTCGAGGCGGCATCGGTGTCGCGCTCGGTCCGCGAAATCACATGCACGCTGATGTCGCCGGCATTGCGGATCAGATCATAGGTCAGCGAGCCCTCGATCAGTTCCCGCCAGCGCGAGCGGGTCGGCCTGCCGATGACGATATGGGTGAAGTTGTTAGCCGTCGCGTGGCGCACGATGTCCTGGGCGATGTTCTGGCCCGGAATCGTGCTCACCTCGGCGCCGAGCTGCTCGGCAAGTCGCAGGTTCGCCGCCAGCCGGTCCTTCTCCTCTTCCGACATGCCGGCCAGGCGAGGCGTGTCGACATGAAGCGCCGTCCAGGGAGCGCGGAGCCGATCGGCAAGCCGGCGCGCGTAACGGATGCGGGCGGCTCCGCCGGGACGCTGATCGACGCAGACGAGAACCCGCTCGCCGGCAGCCCACGGCCCCGGAATGGCATGGGACTGCATGTGATTGAGCAACTGCTCGTCGACGCGCTGGGCGGTGCGCCTTAGCGCCAGTTCCCGGAGCGCGGTCAGGTTGCCCGGCGAAAAATAGTTCTCGATCGCACGTTGGGCGGTGTTGGGGAAATAGACCTTGCCTTCATGCAGTCGCTTGATCAGGTCGTCGGGGGTGAGGTCGATGACCTCGATATCGTCGGCCTCGTCGATGATGGAATCGGGGACGGTCTCGCGCACCCGGACGCGCGTGATCTGCGCCACGACATCGTTCAGGCTTTCGACATGCTGGATGTTGAGCGTGGTATAGACGTCGATGCCTTGCGCCAGGATTTCCTGCACATCGAGGTAGCGTTTGGGATGGCGGCTGCCGGGCGCGTTGGTATGGGCGAGCTCGTCGACAAGGACCAGCTGCGGGCGCCTTTTCAGGATGGCGTCGATGTCCATCTCGTCGAGGGTGCGGCCCCGGTACTCGACCTGCCGGCGCGGGATCACCTCATAGCCGTCGAGCAGCGCCTGGGTTTCCTTGCGGCCGTGCGTTTCGACGACGCCAACCACAACGTCAATGCCGTCGGCGAGGCGGGCGCGGCCCGCCATCAGCATCTCATAGGTCTTGCCGACACCTGGCGCCGCGCCGAGAAATAGGCGCAAACGGCCGCGGCCCTCCCGCTCTGCATGCTCCAGCAGCGCGTCGGGGGATGGTCTGTTCTCGAGGTTGGTCCTGTCGTCCGGCATCAGGTCCAATCATGAATTGCGCCGGGGATGGTGTCGATCCCCGGCGCGGTGCTGATTACTTCAGGTCGTCCAGCGCCAGGTTGAGGGCGAGCACATTGACCACCGGCTCACCCATGAAACCAAGCTCGCGGTCCTCGACATGGCTGTCAACCAGCGCTTTCACCTTGGCTTCATCGATGCCGCGCGACTTGGCAACCCGCGGAACCTGGAAATAGGCGGCCTCGGGGCTGATGTCAGGATCGAGGCCGCTGCCGGACGTCGTGACGAGGTCCATCGGCACCGGCGCGTTCGGGTTCTCAGCCTTTAGCTTCTCGGCGTCGCCCTTGATGCGCTCGATCAGCTTCGCATTGGTCGGCCCGAGATTTGAGCCGCTCGAGGAGGCGGCGTTGTAGCCGTCACCGGCGGCCGACGGCCTGCCATGGAAGTAACGGTCGCCGGCGAAGGCCTGGCCAATCAGGCTGGAGCCGATGACCTTGCCGTCCTTCTCGATCAGACTGCCATTGGCCTGCTTGGGAAACAGGGCCTGGGCGATGCCGGTCATGCCGATCGGATAGATGAGGCCGGTCAGCACCGTGAAGAAGACGATCATGACGATCGCGGGTCTGAGTTGCTTGAGCATCGGAGTGATCCTTATGCGAGGCCGAGGGCCGTGACGATCAGGTCGATCGCCTTGATGCCGACGAACGGCACGACGATGCCGCCGAGGCCGTAGACGAGCAGGTTGCGGGTGAGCAGTGCGCCGGCGCCGATGGCGCGGTACTTCACGCCCTTCAGTGACAACGGAATCAGCGCGATGATGATCAGCGCGTTGAAGATGATGGCCGACAGGATGGCGCTCTGCGGCGTTGCCAGGTGCATGATGTTGAGCGCCTGCAGCGGTCCGGCGGACTGGCCGGGCGCGACGTAGAAGACCGCGAACATGGCCGGGATGATGGCGAAGTACTTGGCCACGTCGTTGGCGATCGAGAACGTCGTCAGCGAGCCGCGCGTCATCAGCAGCGCCTTGCCGATCTCGACGATCTCGATCAGCTTCGTGGGGTCGCTGTCGAGATCGACCATGTTGCCGGCTTCGCGCGCGGCCACCGTGCCGGTGTTCATGGCGACGCCAACATCGGCCTGGGCGAGCGCCGGTGCGTCGTTGGTGCCGTCGCCGCACATGGCGACCAGCTTGCCCTTGGCCTGTTCCTCGCGGATCAGCGACAGCTTGTTCTCGGGCGTCGCCTGGGCGAGGAAATCGTCGACGCCGGCTTCGGCGGCGATGGCGGCCGCCGTCAGCGGATTGTCGCCGGTAATCATCACCGTGCGGATACCCATCTTGCGGAGCTCCGCGAAACGCTCGCGGATGCCGCCCTTGACGATGTCCTTGAGGTGGACGATGCCGAGCAGGCGACCGTCGCGTTCGACCGCAAGCGGTGTGCCGCCTGCCTTGCCGATCTCGCCGGCGATGGCCTGCAGATCGCGGATGGTGTCGCTCGTCGGACGCGCGCCATGGGACGTGGCCGCCGCCTGGCTGACATGAGCCAGCACCGCATCGACCGCGCCCTTGCGCACCGACGAGCCGTCGAGGTCGACGCCGCTCATGCGGGTCTGCGCGGTGAAGGGCACGAAGGTCGCATGCAATGTGGCCATGTCGCGGGCGCGGATGCCGTATTTTTCCTTGGCGAGCACGACGATCGAGCGGCCTTCCGGCGTCTCATCCGCCAGCGAAGCAAGCTGCGCCGCATCCGCCAGCTCCTGTTCGGTGACGCCCTTGACCGGACGGAACTCGGTCGCCTGACGGTTGCCGAGCGTGATGGTGCCGGTCTTGTCCAGGAGCAGCGTGTCGACGTCGCCGGCGGCCTCGACGGCGCGGCCGGACATGGCGAGCACGTTGAAGCGCACCAGGCGGTCCATGCCGGCGATGCCGATGGCCGGGAGCAGCGCGCCGATCGTGGTCGGGATCAGCGTCACGAAGAGAGCGACGAGGATCGTCACCGGGATATAGCCGCCCGAAAAGGAGGCGAAGCTCGGGATGGTCGCGGTGGCCAGAACGAAGATCAGCGTCATGCCGACGAGAAGGATGTTGAGCGCGATCTCGTTCGGCGTCTTCTGGCGCTCGGCGCCCTCGACCAGCGAGATCATGCGATCGAGGAAGGTGTGGCCGGAGGCGGCGCTGATGCGCACGCGGATCCAGTCGGACAGCACTTGCGTGCCGCCGGTGACGGCCGACCGGTCGCCGCCGGATTCGCGGATGACGGGCGCGGATTCACCCGTGATCGCGGCTTCGTTGACGGAGGCCACGCCTTCGATCACCTCGCCGTCCGAGGGGATGATGTCGCCGGCTTCGACCAGCACGACATCGCCCACCTTCAGGCTGGTGCCGGGCACGAGCTTGAACTTCGAACGATCCTCGCCGTTGACGAGCAGCTTAGCCTGGGTCTCGGTGCGCGCCTTGCGCAGCGAGTCGGCCTGCGCCTTGCCGCGGCCTTCGGCCACGGCTTCGGCGAAGTTGGCGAACAGCACGGTGAACCACAGCCAGATGATGATCTGCAGGGTAAAGCCGAGATTGCCGCCGCCGGCGATCAGGTCGCGGACGAAAAGCACGGTGGTGAGCAGCGAGACGACCGCGACGACGAACATCACCGGATTACGGACCAGCGTGCGTGGATCGAGCTTGCGGAAGGCACCGCCGATGGCGGGCACCAGGATGCGGGCATCCAGAATGCTCGCGGATTTGGACTGGCTCATTTCGAGGCTCCAGTATCGGTGATGTTGGACGGCGCCGGGTGCTCGGTCTTCGGAAACAGGCGCGGAAGACCGGTCGCCAGCAGCCACAGCACGAACAGCACGGCTGCCATGCCAAGGAAGGTGGAAAGCGTCGGGAAAGGACGAGGCCTCTCGTCCCTTCCGTCGTCGGGCCTTCCGCCACCGGCCTGGTGACGGTCGTCCCGGCGTATGTGGATGAACCAGGGCATGGTCATCTCAGAAAGTCTGTCCATGGATCATCGCCAGGTGTTCGACGATCGGACCGACGGCGAGCGACGGGAAGAAGGTGAGGCCGCCGACGATGATGATGACGCCGACCAGCAGGCCGACGAACAGCGTGCCGTCCGTCGGGAAGGTGCCGGCCGAAGCGGGCACGGTCTTTTTCGCCACCAGCGAGCCGGCGATGGCGAGAGCCGGGATGATGACCAGGAAGCGGCCCATCAGCATGCCGATGGCACCCGTAAGGTTGAACCAGGGCGTGTTGCCGGTGAGTCCGCCGAAGGCCGAGCCGTTGTTCGCTGCCGACGAGGTGTAGGCATAGAGCACCTCGGAGAAGCCGTGCGGCCCGCCATTGGCCATCGAGGCCACGGCGCTCGGCAGGACCACCGCGATGGCGGTGAAGATCAGCATCGCCAGCGGCAGGCACAGGATGGCAAGCATCGCCATCTTGACCTCCTTGGCCTCGATCTTCTTGCCGAGATATTCCGGCGTGCGGCCGACCATCAGGCCGGCGACGAAGACGGCGATGACGACGAACATCAGGATGCCGTAGAAGCCGGCGCCGACGCCGCCGACGATGACTTCGCCGAGCTGCATGTTGATGATCGGGATCATGCCGCCAAGCGCGGTGAAAGAGTCATGCATGGCGTTGACGGCGCCGCAGGAAGCGGCCGTGGTAATGACCGCGAACAGCGCCGAGAGCGCGATGCCGAAGCGCGTCTCCTTGCCTTCCATGTTGCCGCCGTCGATGCCAAGCGCGTGGACCAGCGGGTTGCCGGCGGCCTCGGCCCAGTAGCAGACGATGACGCCGGCGATGAACAGCACGCCCATCGAGGCAAGGATCGCCCAGCCCTGGCGCTCACTGCCGACCATGCGGCCGAAGACATTGGTGAGACCGGCGCCGAGCGCAAAGATCGTCAGCATCTGAATGAGGTTGGAGATCGCGTCCGGATTCTCGAAAGGATGCGCGGCATTGGCGTTGAAGAAGCCGCCGCCATTGGTGCCCAGCATCTTGATGGCGATCTGCGAGGCGACCGGGCCGAGCGCGATCGTCTGCTTGGCGCCTTCCAGCGTGGCGGCATCGACATAAGGCCCGAGCGTCTGCGGGATGCCCAGCCAGACATAGACGAGCGTGAGCACGATGCAGGCCGGCAGGAGCACGTAGAGCGTGCAGCGGGTAAGATCGACCCAGAAATTGCCGATCGACTTGCCGGAAGCGCGGGCAAAGCCGCGGATCAAGGCAACCGCAATGGCGATACCGGTGGCGGCCGAAACGAAGTTCTGCACGGTGAGGCCGGCCATCTGCACGAGATAGGACATCGTGCTCTCGCCGCCGTAATTCTGCCAGTTGGTGTTTGTGACGAAGCTTGCGGCGGTGTTGAAGGCAAGGCCAGGCTCAACCGCGGTCATGCCCGCCGGATTGTAGGGCAGGGTGCCCTGCAGCCGCTGCAGGGCGTAAAGAACGAGGAAGCCGGCGAGATTGAAGAGCAGCATGCCCGTCGTGTAGACGGCCCAGTGCTGTTCTTCCCTGTCGCTCGTTCCGGCGAGGCGATAGAGGCCACGCTCGATCGGGACGAGCACCGGCGAAAGCAAGGTCCGGTCGCCGTTGAAGACCCGGAACATATAGCCGCCGAGGGGCTTCACAAGCAAAACCAGGATCCCACAGTAGAGAAGGATCTGTATCCAGCCGTATATTGTCATGACATGGCTTCCCGTGGGTCTGTACGATCAAAAGCGCTCAGGGCGGATGAGCGCATAGGTGAGATAGGCGAGCAGGAACAAAGTCACCGCACCGCCGAGGATGAAATCGAGGATCATGGTTCTGTCCTTCCGCTCAGATTCCGTCGCAGGCTTTGACGTAGGCTAAGGACAGGGCGAAGAATAAAATCCCGATCCCGAGAACAATTAGGTCCATTTCAGGCATTCTTTGCTTTCGACTTGTGTTCGCAGCCCGTGCGGGCGGGCTCAGAACTGCACGCGACGGCGCGTCACCTTGGCGGTGACGGCGATCAAAGCGTTCTTTTGAAAGGAAATATGGACCCGATCGCCATAAAGGTTCGAGACGAGGCGGGAAGGAAAGATATAGGAATTTTATAGTGGTTTTGGCGGGTCGCCCTTTGGTTTGACAGTGCGGCAAAATCGACCTGTAACTATCCTACTTTTCCGCCAGCGGCGACTGAGCGCGGGTGCGATCCTGCCTAAATGCCTTCAGTTAACTATTTGATTTAATAGGATTTTATCCGCAATTGCCATGCGTGTTAGTTTCTTACATACTCATCTTGTTTTATTGCCTGTGGCCTGCGGGCGGATAATCGCAAATATGGTGGTCCCAGAAACGGGCAGGAAGGGCTGAGCAATGACCGAAGCTGACAGCCAGGCGCTGCGTATTCCGAGCGAGGAAGGCGACAGGCACGATCATGTCAGACGCTTCCCGGACATTATTTCGCAGGTGAAGGACAGTTACGCGGATTTGCGTCCGGCCGAACGCCGCGTCGCCGATGTCGTGCTCGACGACGTCAAATATGCGGTCGGCGCGTCGAATGCCGCGCTTGCGCAGCGCGCGCAGGTCAGCGAGCCGACGGTCACCCGTTTCTGCCGCGCCATCGGCTGCGAGGGCGTGCGCGATTTCAAGCTGAAGCTGGCGCAGAGCCTCGTCGTCGGCGCGCTCTATCTCAGCACCAGGCCGCAACCCATGAACAGCGACAGCCGCATGCCGTTCTGGAACGCCGTGTTCGGCGAGGCGCGGCGCGCGCTGCAGGAGGCGGAGCGGCAGATCGATCCGGGGCAATTGCAGAAGGCGGCGGAGCTGATCGCCAAAGCGCGGCAGGTGACGGTGTTCGGCCTCGGCGGCAGCTCGTCGGCGCTGGCGCAGGAGACGCAATACCGCCTGTTCCGCTATGGCATCACGATCAGCGCGCAATGCGATCCGTACCTGATGCGCATGACGGCTTCGACGCTGAAGCCGGGCGACCTGGTGATCGCGATCTCGGCCACCGGCCGCACCCGGGAAGTGATCGAGGCGGTGGAGCTGGCCAAGCATTACCGCGCCGATGCGATCTGCGTGACGGCGCCGGACACCGAGCTGTCGCGCGTTTGCGACGTGCGGCTGACCATGGCGGTTCCCGAATATCCCGACACGCTGAAGCCGACCGCTTCGCGCTACGCCTTCCTCGCGGCCATCGACCTTCTGGCGGTGGCGTCCGCCTACAAGCTCGACGGCCCGGCGCGCGAGACAGTGCGCCGCATCAAGTACAACGCCCAGATCCATCGGACCGGGAAGGAGATGGAGCCATTGGGAGATTAGCAGAGTCCCTTCTCCCCTTGTGGGAGAAGGTGGCCTCGCGAAGTGAGGTCGGATGAGGGGTGTTCCAGGAAACGCCAGCGTCTCATTTCGCTGGAACACCCCTCATCCGTCTCGGCGCTAGCGCGCCGATCCACCTTCTCCCACAAGGGGAGAAGGAGAAGGCGCCGCCGCCGGCTTCGCCGAGGAATTCGAACTGCAAAAGGGAACGAAGAAGAATGCTCGACATCGCACCATCGCAGCAGGCGGCCACATGGCTCGGCTCCCTCGGCCGGGCGCTCGAGGCCGGCGACATCGAGGCGGCGACCAACCTTTTCGTGGACGATGGCTACTGGCGCGATCTGCTGACCTTCACATGGAACATCAAGACCATGGAGGGCCAGGCGGCGATCCGCGAGATGCTGAAGGCGACGCTGTCATCGGCGAAACCGTCTCACTGGCGCCTGTCGGGCGAGGCGAGCTCGGACGAAGGCACGATCGAGGCCTGGTTCACATTCGAGACGGCCGTGGCGCGGGGCGAGGGCATCCTGCGGCTCAAGGACGGCCGCTGCCGGACGCTGTTCACCGCGATGAGCGAGCTTAAAGGTTTCGAGGAGCAGAAAGGTCGGGACCGGCCGCTCGGCATCCGCCACAAGGCCGATCCCGGGCGCGAGACCTGGGCGGAGAAAAGGGCACGTGAGGCGCGCGACCTCGGCGTGCACGAGCAGCCCTATTGCCTGGTGATCGGCGGCGGCCAGGGAGGCATCATGCTCGGCGCCCGGCTGCGGCAGCTCGGCGTTCCCGCGCTGATCATCGAGAAGAACGCGCGCGCCGGCGATTCCTGGCGCAACCGCTATCGCTCGCTCGTGCTGCACGATCCGGTCTGGTATGACCATCTGCCTTACATTCCGTTCCCAGAGAACTGGCCGGTCTTCACGCCCAAGGACAAGATGGGCGACTGGCTGGAAATGTATGCCCGCGTCATGGAGCTGAACTACTGGGTCGCCACCAAATGCATCAGCGCCGCCTATGACGAGGCGGAAAAGGTCTGGACGGTGGTGGTCGACCGTGTCGGCCAGCGCATCACGCTGAAGCCGAAGCACATCGTCTTCGCCACCGGCGCCTATGGGCCGCCGCGGCAGATCGAATTGCCCGGCGCCGAGAGCTTCAAGGGCGAGCTCCTGCATTCCAGCCAGTATTCGACCGGCGAGAAGTTCCGCGGCAAACGCGTCGCGGTGATCGGCGCGGCAAGCTCGGGCCACGACGTCAGCGTCGATCTCTGGGAGGCCGGCGCCAAGGTCACAATGGTCCAGCGCTCGCCGACGACGGTGGTGAAGTCCGACACGCTGATGGAGGTCGGCTTCGAGATATTTTCGGAGAAAGCGCTGGCACGCGGCATCACCACCGACAAGGCGGACATGATCGTCGCCTCGACGCCGTTCGCGTTGGTGCCGAAAGGCCAGCGGGCGCTCTACGACGTCATCCGCCAGCGCGACGCGGATTTCTACAAGCGGCTCGGCGACAGCGGCTTCGCCATCGACTTCGGCGAGGACGAGACTGGGCTTTTGATGAAGGCGTATCGCACCGGATCTGGGTTCTATATCGACGTCGGCGCCTGCGAGCTGATCCTGAACGGCGAGATCGCGGTGAAGAGCGGCGTCGGCATCAAGTCGCTGACACCGAACGGTATCCTGTTCGAGGACGGCAGCGAGCTTGCGGTCGATGCGATCGTCTGCTGCACCGGCTTCCAGTCGATGAACGAGACGGTTGCGGGGATCGTCTCGCGCGAGGTCGCCGACAAGGTCGGGCCATGCTGGGGCCTCGGCTCCGGCGTCAAGGGCGATCCCGGCCCGTGGCAGGGCGAATTGCGCAACATGTGGAAGCCGACCGCGCAGGAAGCGCTGTGGTTCCACGGCGGCAATCTCGCGCTGTCGCGCTTCTACTCGAAATTCGTGGCGCTGCAGCTCAAGGCGCGCATGGAAGGGATTGCGACGCCGGTTTACGGCGAGCCGAGCAATTCGCGGCGGTGACGTTGCGATCTCCCCCTTGAGGGGGAGATGCCCGGCAGGGCAGAGGGGGTCGGTCCGACTGGGCTCGCCATCCTGCAACAGATAAGGGTTGGCGCTTCACGCGCAGCGACCCCCTCTGTCGCCTTCGGCGACATCTCCCCCTCGAGGGGGGAGATTCACCCCCGCCCAAAATGCCTGGCCGCAACCTCGACATGCGTGTGTTGCGCATGCGCCTCGAAGCGCTCGGTCTCATCGTGGTTGGACGCCTCGTTCGGCCACCATTTGCCGCCGATGACGATGCCGTTGGAGACCAGTCGCCGATCCGCGACCAGTGAGGCGCCGACCGCGTCGACGAAGGTGAAGCGGCCGGGCAGCAACCTAAGTACCGCGATATCACCGATGCCGCCGACTTTCAGCACGCCGAGCTCTGTCTTGGCGACCGCCTCGGCCGGACGCACAGTCGCCGCGCGCAGCACCTCGACCAGCGGCATGCCGAGCGCCATGAGCTTCGACATGCAGACAAGAATGTCGAAGGCGGGGCCATCGACGCAGTAGAGGTGCACGTCGCTCGAGATGACGTCCGGCGCCAGGCCTTCGGCGAGCATGGCCTTGGCGACTTCGAAGTCGAAGGAGCCCATGCCGTGGCCGATGTCGAAGATGACGCCGCGCTCGCGCGCCAAGCGCATGTCCGGCCGCACCGCGCCGGAAGCGAAGACCGGCGCGTTGGGAAACGGGCGGAAGCAGTGGGTGAGGATGTCGCCCCGGCGCAGCCTGGGCAGCACTTCCGAGCGGCCTGGCGGCGGCTCGTCGATATGCGCCATCAGCGGCAGGCCGACCTTGTCGGCGGCTTCGAGCGCGAGGTCGACCGGTGCGATGCCGCTGGTGCCGCTGGCGTGGCGGCCCGAGCGGACCTTGACGCCGACGACGACGTCGGCGTGCTCGCGCACCGCCGCCACGGTGTCGCGTGGCTCGCAGAGCCTGAGGTCACTGCATTCGCCGACGGACACGGTCTTGGCGAAGCCGAATATGCCGGCGAAGGAGATGTTGACATAAGCCAGGATGCGGACCTTCGAGCGCTCGATGACATGGCGGCGAAAGCCCAGGAAATTGCCGGCGCCGGCACTGCCGGCGTCGATGAAGGTGGTGGTGCCGCTCTTGGCCGCAAGCCTGTCGGCGTCGACGCCGAGCGAAGTTCCGCCCCAATAGACATGGCTGTGCAGGTCGACGAGGCCAGGGGTGACGATGCAGTCCCTCGCGTCGACGACCTCACGGGCGGTCCCGGCATCGATGGCGGCGTCGATCGCGGCGACGCGGCCATCGGCGATGGCAACGTCGCGCGGCGCATCGAGGTTAGACGCCGGGTCGATCACTCGGCCGCCCTTGATCAGCAGATCGAACTGCATCGACGCCTCCGTTGCTGTTTCGTTGCGATTAGACCGGCCTATAGGCGACCGCTTCGATCTCGATCTTGATGTCGATCATCAGGCGGGATTCGACGGTGGTGCGTGCCGGCGGGTCCTTCGGGAAATGTTTTGCGTAGACCGTGTTGAAGGTGCCGAAGTCGCGGGCATCCTCCAGCCAGACGGTGGTCTTCACCACATCGTCCATGGTGCAGCCGGCAAGCGCCAGCGCAGCCTTGACGTTCTGCAGCACCTGCTCGGCGTGCTCTGCAATCCCGCCCTTGACCACCAGCCCGTCGCTGCCCACCGGTACCTGGCCGGAGATATAGACGAAATCGCCGGCCCGCACGGCGGGCGAGAGCGGGACATGCGATTTTCCAAAGCACTGCTTGGGCAAGTGAGCCTCCTTTATCGACTGGATGGGGTTCTTATAGCCGTCTACGCCTGTCGGCGTGATCCTCATAGGGCCGATGTCGGAAAGCAACATTTTTTCAAAATCCATGTTGCTTTATTACAGAAGCCTGAGCATCTTGCGCGTCAAAGCCGATCGGCAACTCGTAGCCGCCAGCGGTATGCATGAGAGAGGGGGATCCGATGACCTTCGACAAGAATCCGTTTCCGGAAGGCGATGCCGACCGCCACGCGCTTTGGGAAATGCTGGTGCGGCGCGACATCGATGCCTTCCTCGGCCAGGACTGGTCGATGGTCGAGGACGACTTCGTCGCCGAGAGCTTCTTCGGCATGCATGCGCATTTCCTTGCTAATGCCGATGCCTGGCGCCTGCAGTTCCCGAGGCTGGACGTCTATCGCGACGAATGGCTGCGGCAGGCCAAGGAAACTGCGGCGACGAAATTCGCCGAGCCGCTGCGCGAGGCGCTGTTCCGTGTGACCAACATGCGCGACATCGACGTCGACGGCGACCGCGCGGTGCTGCACAAGAAATTCGATGGTTCCGTGGCCAAGGCGGACGGTGGCGTCGACAGGCTCAAATGGCAGACGCTCTACTTCTGCCGCAAGGTCGGCGGTCGCTGGAAGATCGCCGGCTTCGTCGGCTATCTGCCGCATCCGCTGGGGAGCTAATGCATGTCGCCCAAAAGTGCGCAGCGGTTTTGGGAGAACGACATGCATCAAAACAAAGACTTAAAGCGCGTCGCCTGAATTCATTTCAGCGCGACGCGCTTTAGACGGGGAGCCAAAGGCCAGCAGGCAATCGCCTCCGGAGGGCATCCTAAGCCAGGCGCGGCAACCGTTCGTCCGGCGAGCGGTGGTCGAACACGACCCCCATGGTCTTACCAACCGCGGCCATGACGATCAGTTCGACCAGATGGTCGTCGCTGTCCTCGCAGGTGGGGTCACCTTGGCGGATGACGTCGAGCATCGCCCGGGTCGAGATGGTGTCGCCGGCGCGAAATTTCGAAAGTGCGGACAAAACAAGATCTTGCACCGTCGGGTCCATGACGGGCACCTCCGCAGCGACGTTCATTGGCCTCCTCCTGCCATGAACCCTCCCTGAAAGGATGATACGCCAATGGTTGGATTGCGCCAGCGAAATGGTGGTCCGACCAGTGCGGCTGGCGACAAGCTACCGCCATTGTTCCTTTAAAGCGCGTCGCGCTGAAACGGATTCAGGCGACGCGCTTCAAGTCTTTGTATTTACGCATGTCGCTTTCCCAAAACCGCCGCGCACTTTTCGGGCGACATGCCTTAGGTGTGGAACACCGGGCTGGCGGCCACGCCGCGCGCTCGACGCATCGCGCTCGGGTTGCTAAGTCCCTCTCGCGCAGGGAGACCAGTCGAGTCGAGATATGACGGTTGCGATCGAGATGGGGCAGACGACGGCGGGCGCGCCGGCGACCCTCGACCTTGAGGAATTGCTGGCGACCCGCCTGCTGGTGCAGGGCAATTCGGGCTCGGGCAAGTCGCATCTTCTGCGCCGGCTGCTGGAGCAGAGCGCGCCCTGGGTGCAGCAGACCATCATCGACCCGGAAGGCGACTTCGTCTCGCTCGGCGAGCGCTACGGCCATCTGGTGATCGATGCGGAGGACCATACCGAGCGCGGCCTGCAGGCGGCCGGCGAGCGGGCGCGCATCCACCGCGTCTCGACGGTGCTCAACCTCGAAGGGCTCGATGCCGAGAACCAGATGCGGCGCGCCGCCGCCTTCCTCGGCGGCCTGTTCGAAGTCGCGCGCGACCATTGGTACCCTATGCTGGTGGTGGTGGACGAGGCGCAACTCTTCGCGCCGGCCGCCGCCGGCGAGGTTTCCGACGAGGCGCGCAAGCTTTCGCTTGGCGCCATGACCAATTTGATGTGCCGCGGCCGCAAGCGCGGACTTGCCGGCATCATCGCCACACAGCGGCTGGCGAAGCTCGCCAAAAACGTCGCCGCCGAGGCCTCCAACTTCCTCATGGGCCGGACTTTCCTCGACATCGACATGGCGCGCGCCGCCGACCTGCTCGGCATGGAGCGGCGGCAGGCGGAGGCTTTTCGCGACCTTGAGCGCGGGCATTTCATGGCGCTCGGACCGGCATTGTCGCGCCGTCCGCTGAGCGTACGGATCGGTTCGACCGAAACGAGCCCACGCAACGGCACGCCGCGGCTGATGCCGCTGCCGGAAGCGATGCTGGAGGATGCGCGCTCGATCATCCTGGCCGCGCCGCCGCCGGAGACTGTGCGGCCACAGCGCCGGCCTTCGCCGGACCTGCTCGACCAATTGATGGCGGCCAAGGCGGCTCCGCTGGACATCCGTCCAGAACCGGCCGAACCGCAGCCGAGCGCCGAGGATCTCGCCGAGCGGCGCGAGCGGATGGACCGCATCCTGCGCGCCATCCTGGCCGAACCCGACGCGGGGTTCCGCGTCATCGGCGTGCTCTACCAGGAGTTCGTGGTCCGCTGCCGGATCGAGGGGCTCGCCTCGGTCGTGCCCGACCTTTCGGAATTCCGCCGCATGCTGACGCGCGCCCGCGCCGGCGTCGGCTCGGACATGGCCGAGGACGATGCGTGGCGGGACGTTTCGGTGCGCGCTTCGCTTCTGCCCGAGGACATGCAGGGCGTGTTCATGATGATCGCGAGGGCGGCAAAGGAAGGCTGGCCCTGCCCGAGCGACGCGGCGATCGCCCGCGCCTATGGTTCCCACTCCTTGCGTCGTGCGCGGCGGCTGCTCGACTACATCGAGGAGCAAGGCCTCATCGTCTGCCAGGTCGACGGTGCGGGCCGTCGCACGGTGACGCTGGTCGAGCTCGCCTGGGCAACAGCGCCGGGCGATCCGAATGCTGGAGAGCAGGACAGTTCAGCCGCGTGACGAACCGAGGTTGAATCGATCTAGGCTTCGATAGACTGGCGCCCTCGGCATGGCATTCATGTCTGCAACTCGATGATGCGGGCGTCGCGAAGCGGCGTGCGATGGGTGGAGACGACGACGATCCGGTCATCGAGGTGGGCGAGCAGCCGCTCAAGAATGCGCTCACCCTGCGCGTCGTCGAGATGCTCCGTCGGCTCGTCGAGCAGCACGAGCGGCCGTGACGACAGCCAGGCGCGCGCGAGGTTGATGCGCTGCACCTCGCCCAGCGAGAACCTGTCCTGCCTGATCCAGGCATCAAGCCCGCCGGCCTCGCGGATGCGGCCGTCCATCTCGACAGCTTCGAGCGCGCGCCAGAGCGCGGCATCCGCAGCGTCGGCGGCAAAGAGGTTGGCGCGGACGGTGTCTTCCAGGATGACCGCGTCGTGCAGGACGAGCGCTGAAAGCGCCCGCCGCTCGCTTGCGGACAGGATGCGGTCGTCCGCGGCAAAACCATCCTCGCCGATCCAGCCTGCGATCTGCTTGAGCAGGCTGGTCTTGCCCGAACCGCTTGCCCCGACAAGCATCGTCGGCCGCCCCCTTTCGAAGAGCAGAGCGACCAGCGTTCCAATCGCCCGTCCGTCGGGCGCGCGGCGCTGCAACCCGCCGTGGAGCAGCAGGCGCGGCTCGAGCGGCCGCAGCGTGGACACACGCCTGCCATCCGAAGCGTCTCTCGTCCACCGATCGATCTCGGCCCGTGCCGCGTTGCGGCGCATCACGGCGACCAGCATGCGCGACGCGCCGTTCACGGCTTCGCCCAGCGCCAGCCAGGAGAAGGCAAGCAGCATGGGCATCAGCAGCTCCGAGCCTTGCCGCCCTGCATGCCAGGCCGCAGCCATGACGCTGATGCCTGCGACCGGGCCGAAGGTCGCGCCGATCATGTCCAGCCGGGCCTGAAGCCGACGGAGCGCAAGCAATTCGCCGTCGGCGCTGGAGAGCGCGGCGAGGGCGGCAGCGCACTCGCGGTTCCACGCGCACTCAGCCTTGAGCGGAACGGCTGACGCCATGGTCGCTCCAAGCCGGCTTGCGCCCCCGCGGCGCAGCGACCTGGCGCGGTCCCATCCCATGGCGCCAGCCTTGGCCATCCGATTCCCTGCGAACAGGATGGCGACCAGCAAGAGGATGATCGGCAAGAGAGACAGCGGCGCGAGCATCGCCGACCCGGCAATCAGGGCGGCGAGGCCGCATGCGAGCGTCAGCGCCGGCAGTCCGGCGCGCAGCCGGGCGTAGTCCAGGTCCTCGACGTCGTCGAGATAGTCGGCAAGACGGGCGTCATCGCCGAGCTGCCATCCTGCCCGGCGCACGGCGGGCGCCGACGCCATCGCGGCGAAGAGCTCGACGCGATGCGCAACCTGGTCCGCAAGCGCCGCCCGGTGACCCGTCAGACGCTCGCCGTAGCGGGCGGCGGTGCGGCCGATAGCGAACAGCCTGATGAAGGCCGCCGGCATGTGAAAGTTGAAGGTCAAGGCTGCGGCCGAGAGGCCGGCGATCGCCACCGAGCCCAGCAGCCATGCGGAAACACCGCCCAGCAATATGGCGCAGGCCAGCGCCGCAAACGCGAAGCCGGTCGCCAGTCGCCACGACGTCCGGCTTGAGGATTGGGAGGATTGGAATGAGATGTTCATGCCGCCACCTCGACGGCGTCGTTTTGGGTGAGATCGACCGTAATATCCGCGACGGCGGCCAAATCGCGGTCATGGGTGGCCAAGACGACCAGTCGCGACCGTGAAATCGCAAGCAGCGTTCTGCGCACGGCTTCGGCCGTCTCACGGTCGAGCTTCGCCGTCGGCTCGTCGGCCAGCACGGCGCGTCCGGCGAGTGTTGCGCGGGCGACTGCGATGCGAAGCCGCTGGCCTCCCGAAAGGTTGGCCCCGCCCTTGTCGAGCCTGGCATCGAGGCCGCCCGGCAAGAGCGCGTCGTCGAGCAGCCCGATCACGCAGGCGGCGTCTTCCAGCCGGTCCCGGGTCACGGCGCCGGCATTCCAGGCGATGGCCTCACCGAGCGTTCCTTCGGGCACGTAGCTGTCGGTCGAAACCCAGGCGATCTCGGCGCCGGCCTGGAACATGGCGGAATGCAGGGCACCCAAC
>NZ_RZSL01000820.1:0-2134 GCF_003997355.1 Mesorhizobium sp. M1E.F.Ca.ET.041.01.1.1
GAATTTTCCGATGAAGCGGCCGAACGCGCTTGCCATCGACGGCTGGCGCAAGCTCTGGGCCGCGTCGCGCGCCCGCGCCGACGAGGTCGAGCCGGGGCTGGCGGCCGAGGTCGATGCCGACTTCCTCGATTTCGAGCGCAACTGGCCGAAAGACCTGCCGCAAGGCATCATCCATGCCGATCTGTTCCCGGACAATGTCTTCTTCCTTGGCGAGAAGCTGTCCGGCCTGATCGACTTCTATTTCGCCTGCGACGACCTTTACGCCTATGACGTCGCCACCTGCCTCAACGCCTGGTGCTTCGAAAAGGATTTCTCCTTCAACCTCACCAAGGGCACCGCACTCCTTGCCGGCTACCAGTCGGTGCGGCCGCTTGAGGCGGAGGAAAAAGCGGCGCTGCCGATGCTGGCGCGCGGCTCGGCGCTGCGCTTCATGCTGACCAGGCTCTATGACTGGCTGACCGTTCCCGATGGCGGCCTGGTGATGAAACGCGATCCGACCGAATATATCCGCCGCATGCGTTTCCACCGCGCGATCAAGTCTCCATCCGAATACGGACTGACATGAACAAGGAAGTCGAGATCTTCACCGATGGCGCCTGCTCCGGCAATCCCGGGCCTGGCGGCTGGGGCGCCGTGCTGCGCTACAACGGTGTCACCAAGGAGCTGTCGGGCGGCGAGGCCGAGACCACCAACAACCGCATGGAACTGCTTGCCGCCATCACGGCGCTCAACGCGCTGAAGGAGCCCTGCGCGGTCGACCTCTACACCGACAGCAAATACGTCATGGACGGCATCTCCAAATGGATCCATGGCTGGAAGAAGAACGGCTGGAAGACCGGCGACAAGAAGCCGGTCAAGAATGGCGAGCTCTGGCAGGCGCTCGACGAGGCCAACAGGCGCCACAAGGTCACCTGGCACTGGGTGAAGGGCCATGCCGGCCATCCGGAAAACGAGCGCGCCGACGAACTGGCGAGGCAAGGCATGGCGCCGTTCAAGAAAGGGCCGGTCAAACCTGTTGCTGCTTCGCAGCCAAAACAGCCGTCGGTCGCCAAGGCGCGGCGCTCGACCCAGAGCTATTGATCTCCGCTAGAGAACAATTCCAGGAAAAGTGTGAAACGGTTTTCCGTCCGGAATTGCGTCAAAACAAAGAGATAGAATGGTTCTGCGTTCCGTGAAACGCGGAACCGTTCTAGCGGGCCATCTCTCTGACCGGAGGAGTTCCGTCGTGCCGATCGCCTACTACATCACGCATCCCCAGGTTCAGGTCGACGCCAGCATTCCGGTGCCGGAGTGGGGGTTGTCCGATATCGGCAGAGCGAGAGCATCGGCAATGCTCGATCAGCCCTGGGTCGGATCGATCCGGCGTATCGTGTCGTCGGGTGAACGCAAGGCAATCGAAACCGCCGAAATCTTGGCAAGACATCTCCGTCTGGCCGTCGAAGTGAGGGAACGCATGCACGAGAATGACCGGTCGGCAACCGGCTTCCTGCCCCCAACAGAATTCGAAGCGGTCGCTGACCGATTTTCGCGAACCCGCATGAAAGCATCCGCGGATGGGAGCGAGCTGTCGATGCGCAAAGTCGTATTGTGAGCGAAGTCGAGGCGGCGCTCGCAACCAATGACGGCAACGACATCGCTTTCATCGGCCATGGAGGCGTGGGAACGCTCTTGCTGCTCCATCTCGCCGGACGTGAGATCAGCCGCGAAGCGGATCAACCGGCGGGCGGCGGCAACTATTTCGCCTACGATATCGGCGCGCGACGGATCATCCACGGATGGTTACCGATCGACAGGCCGTCGCTTTGACCCGCCTAGCGGATCGCCAGCGCCGTCGAGAACATGCCGAGCGCGAACACCGTGTGCGAGACGAGGTTGAGCGCGCGCACCAGCATCGGATTGGGCAGTTTGGACGCCGCCCATCCGGCGCCCATGCCGGGCGCCAAAAGGAACCAGCCGGCGCCGACGGTGACGATGCCGAGGATGAAGGCCGGCAGGAAGGTCGGCGCCGCCAGCCAGCCGGCTCCCGCGAGCACCACCAGGATCACGCCATAGAGGATGCCGACGAGATAATGGAACGCCCAGCCCAGCGCCTTTTCATGCGCAAAGGGCGCGGCCTTGCCGATGTCGTCGTGGA
>NZ_RZSL01000821.1:0-2121 GCF_003997355.1 Mesorhizobium sp. M1E.F.Ca.ET.041.01.1.1
CTCATCCGTCTTGGCGCTGCACGCCAATCCACCTTCTCCCACAAGGGGAGAAGGAAAAGGAAAGATACCAGATTGACAAAACAGGACAACCGGTCTGTTTTATAAACAGGATGATCGCCCTGTTTTGGAGTCGACGATGAACATCGTTCGAAGTGCCCCCCGCCTTGCCTCACCCATCGTCGAGCTTCGCCAATACACGCTGAGGCCAGGCCAGCGCGAAACGCTGATCGCGCTGTTCGACCGGGAGTTCATCGTGAGCCAGGAAGCGACCGGCATGACCATCATCGGCCAGTTCCGCGACCTCCACCGCCCCGACATGTTCGTCTGGCTGCGCGGCTTCGACGACATGAGAGCCAGAAAAGACGCGCTGAGCGCCTTCTATGGCGGGCCGGTCTGGGCCGAGCATCGCGACGCCGCCAACGCGACGATGATCGATTCGGACGATGTGCTGCTTCTGAAGCCGGCATGGCGGGATGCCGGCTTCGACCTGTCGGGACTGCAGAGGTCCGCCATCGCCGAAGCCGGAAAAGCAAATCCGGAAGGCCGCTTAGACAGCATTATTGAGATTTCGATTCATCATTTGCGCCCGGGTATGGGTGCTGCCTTCGCCGAGCGTTTCCGGACGGAAGCGATTCCGCAGCTTGCGGCAAACGGCGCACGCCTGCTCGGCGCCTTCGTCAGCGAGCACGCCGAAAACACGTTCCCGCGCCTGCCGGTGCGAGTTGGCGAAAATGTCTTCATCGCTGTCACTGGTTTCGGCAACAAAGAGGCGCTCGACCGATGCCAAGCCGCCCTCGCCGCTTCGCCGGCGTGGCGAGTCTTCCGGAAAGCTTTGGAGCCGAGCCTGACAAAGCCATCCCAGATGCTTCTGCTTTCGCCGACATCCCGATCGTTGGTGGGCCGGTGATCCCTGCCGGGAGGCTGCCTGCCGACAGATACGGAATGTCAGTCGCTTCGCCAGTTCGGCTGCTACGGCTTGACGGTGAACTCTGTCCACATGCCCGTCGCGAAGTGACCCGGGACATTGCAGATGAGCACGTATTTGCCAGGTTTCAGGTTTACGGTAAGCGTGCCCGAAGCGCCAGGGTCGAGTTCCGCAACCTCTCCCTTGTCGCCGGCCTTGTCCTCATCGACCCGGTTCTCGGCAGCAATGTAGGGAAGCGGGTCCTTGGGATCCGCTCGATACATCACGATCATTTCGTGGATAGTATCCTTGGAACTGTTCTTCACCTTGAACGTGATCTTGCCGGCCTTCACCGTCGCGGGCTTGGCCGTCATCCCCATGGTTGCCTTCGACATGTCGAGATTTGGCGTTCCATAGGCGAAGCCGGTGGTCATGGGCGTGTTCGCCCCTTTGTCCCACAACGAAACCTGAACAGTGCTGGCAGCCTGAGCGGCACCAGCCATCGCAACAACCGCGGCAAGCGACAGTGCCGCACTGCTTACCATGCTTTTCACAGCGAAGTTCCTCCGGCAGGCACCGATGGAATCGACACCGGCAATCGACCTCTTAAGGCCGTAGAACCAATCAACAGCCCAACGGTAGCGGTATGGTTGCACCTCCGGCCACCCTCGGCCTTGCGCTGGATCAAACCTTCCGGGCCTTAATGGACCGCCCGACCGGTGCATACTCAGCGGATCTCCGAGATCGAATCCAACAGGATATCACGAGCCCCGAAGGGTCTGGCTTAAGACCTCGGCGACGAAAGCCGGATCCTCCCAATGCGGGTTGTGGCCGCAATGCTCCGCCCACACGAGGCGTGAGCCGGCTACCGCTTCAGCCAAAGCTTGCTGGTGCGCCTCACCAAAAAGCGGATCGCAGGCACCCGCTATGATCAGCGTCCGGACCCGCACGGCCCGCGCTGCAGCGGTCAGATCCGTACGGCGGATTTCTTCGAGAATGGCGCGCCATCGCGCCGTTGGCATCGCCGAGGCGTCCTGAGCCATGGCTGCAAGGAAGGCCCGCGGCACGTTCGCGCCGCAGGCATGCCACCAGTCATAGAACGGATCGGCCGGGGCGATCGGATCGCGCAGCGCCGCGACACCGGCGACGAGGGGATGGTCCGGCGCGAAACCGGTTTTCAAAGTGCCGGCCACGACCACCAGCCCACCGATCAGTTC
>NZ_RZSL01000822.1:0-2119 GCF_003997355.1 Mesorhizobium sp. M1E.F.Ca.ET.041.01.1.1
TAGGATAAGAGGAAAGGGGAACCGAGCGGGTGGGACAGAACCGTCGAGCTGCGGTCTGGCAGAAGCTCATGGATGGCGCCCGCCACGCTCAGGAAGACGCCGACTCGCAAGCCATTGCGACCCGGAGCGAAAAGCTAAAGCGCGTCGCGATCTTTCAGATTCGCTCCGTGCGCTTTAGGTTTTTGATTTTACGCATGTCTTTGTCCCGAAACCGGTTCCCACTTTCGGGAGACATGCTTTAGCCAGCAACGACCCAGTCTAATTCCAAGAGACCCTGACGAGGCCTTGGAAGTTCTCAACCTGATCGATGCTCTTCATCAGCGCAATTCGATAGGCGCTCTTGTTCGCCAAGCCATCCCAGACGAAGAACGCGGCAACGGCGGCGACGATCAACAGGATCGGTCGCATTGTGGAACTCCCTCAAAGCTCCTCGTACGCACATTGATTATTATGCCCCCGGCCGAAGTTGAGCACAAGCAAGTGCTAATGTAGCTTCCATAGGGGGGATTTCAAAATGCTGAAAGCGCGACGAAAGCCGCAGAAGGCTTACCCGAACAGCGACCGCTATGGAGAGGACGGCCGGCGCCTCTATAGCGCCTATGACGCCGCGACGGTGGCTCGACGACGTGGGCGCCAAGCCTGGGTGAAACACATCCGGTTTGCTGGGATCGCGCTGGCGATTATTGCTGTAATTGTGGTGGGAATCGTCGTCGGCGCTTTGCCGCACTAGCCGGCGAGGACTAGTCCAATGCCGATGCCCAGGCCAATGGCGATGCCTAGGAAGAGCTTGCCGAGCAAATCGAGGACGATGACACGGACCTTGCCCCAAACGTCTCTATGGGGCTCGCGGAGAGCGCTGGAGAGGTCATCAAACACCGTATCCATGGAACGGAATCTAGATCGGAACGCGGCGGATGTGAATCCCCATCCTCTGGCGTTTTCACACCAGTTTTTAGCGGCTGCTAATTTTGCGCTCCTCATGTCTCCTTATATCGGCGTGCCCCCAGGCCGTTATGGGCGCAACCTTCAACATCGTATTTTTATTCAACTCGTCTAATAGACGGGACGTATCCGTAATTTAAACCTGGAAAGACCGATCTTGCGGCTGCCGATGTCACGTGGCCTTTTCGACCGAGCGGCGTCGCCTGCTGTGCGGATAAGCGGCGTGAGTGGAGGCCTTCCTCCTGAAAAATGACCGGCGCCGTTGGTGGAGGTTGCCTGAACTGCTGGCGCCGGCCAGTTCAGTGCGCAAACGCAGCCATAGCTGAGTCTTGACGTTGGGTCACCTTTCGCGCCGGCGGGCCGAAACACGCGCGCAGCGGCAACTGACGCGGCGCGCGGAGGCCGGCCCAGGACCACGCATATAATAAAGCTCCGGCCGATAGCGTGGTGCAACGAATTCGCGAAAGGCTGATGCCAACCGAGTGATCAAACTCCACATCGAAACGCCTCCTATGACCTTGTGACGGCTGGAGGACATGGCGGCAAAATCCGTGATGCCGGCGCTGACAGGGTCGCTGGTGATGGACCGCTAGAACAAAAGACTGAATCGGATTGGATCGCGGTCAGAAGTCCCCATGCGGTTTCGGACGAGAAGAGGGCGATCCCGAGGCCCGTGGCCAAGATCAATGCGGGAAGGCCGAGCAGCAGCTTACGCGACATCTTTGTCCCAACCTCACGCACGCCGGTGTTGATGTGGAACAGATTCTACGCGCCCCGGCGTGCCTGAAACTGTGGTTGCAACAACCGTGCCACGCTTGCATGTCAAACAACCTGGCTATCCGGCGGCGAGATCCCGCGCGAAAAAGACCGGCGTCTTCCATCGCCCCGCAGTCCCATTTCAGGACGAATCCGCTGGCACCGCGCTTGCATGGAGACCGTCGCCGGCTAATCCCGGTCGGCTCGTCGGGCTTGAAGGTTGTTGTTGGGGGCCTCGCCCGGCGAGTTGAGCATTCCGTCTCTTGCAATCGTGCGAGGTACGATGTTTACCGACAAAGAGACCCGAGTGGTCGAGGCTTGCCTGCTGGTTGCCGTGCCGCTGTCGATCGTCATGGCAGCCGCCCTTGCGTGGCTCATTCCTCTGTGATCGCTTCTGTTGGATCCTCAGGCTGGCCAGCAT
>NZ_RZSL01000823.1:0-2118 GCF_003997355.1 Mesorhizobium sp. M1E.F.Ca.ET.041.01.1.1
CGCATGCAGGTCCTCGTTCCAATCATCGGCGACGGGACGCAGCCGCTCGAAACCGCACCCCGCCTCTACCGCGATCGTTTCGAGCCGGCCGGCATAGACCTCGCCCTGGGCGTTGTTGTCGGTCGCGGCGACAAGAAGCGCGCCGTTGCGCGCCGCAAGTCCGCGGATCGCCGCCACGGTCGCCGGGGCCCAGCCGCCGCCGGTGCTGAGATAAAGGCTGCGCGGCCGCAGTTCCTCGATCGCGGCAAGGCTCATGGCATCGATGGCCGCTTCGGTGACGCAGAAGCGGCTTGCCTCGACAGCGCCAAGACGAAACAGCAGCTTGGCGCCTCCGCTCGCGAACCCCCGCCATTCAGGACCGCGCTCCTCCCAGCCGGTGAGCGCGCCGGCCTCATCGGTGTGCGCCGCCCACATGCTGCCGCGCGGACCCTCGCGAAGCCGGTCCTGGCGGATCGCCACGCGGATGACGGTTTCTGACAGACGGCGTTCCTGGCGCAGATAGCGCCAGGTCATGGACCCGGGGCACGGCCCGCGGCGGCTTTGCCAACGCTCGGAAACGGAACGGCCCGGTCGCGTCTTATGAGGAACCCCCGTCCAGACGGGCTCGCGGGGAACGAAGCCGATCAAATCCGCCACATGATCTAGCGCTCCCACGAAGCGGACGCCCTCGAGGCGCTCGACCAGGCGGAACACGTCTCCCTTGGCCTCCGACAGTGGATCGAACCAGCCTTTGCCGTCGTGAATGACGATGATAATTTCGGCGCCGCGCCGGAGTTTTACGGCGCGTCTAGTGCTCTGCTTCTGATCGACCGCGAAGCCCGCCCGCTCCAGCACCGCAGTACACAGAACGCCACTTCTGAGTTCCTCGACATCGCTCATCTCCATTCTTATCCCGGCGCCCATGAGGTTCCGTCCCTTCCTGTTCGGTTTCCTTTCCCGCGAATCCCGCGGGACCCGACCCCAAGGCCGCGAAGAGCGACGGAGGCAAGGGCGCGGCCGGGCAACTGAGGAATGTTCGGAGCACTGTGATTTTCCCAGCCGCGGCGCAGCCTCCCTTGCCGCCGCTCGCTCGCAAGCGGCACCCAATCGCCGCGCATCGGCCCGCCGATCGGCAGGCCGTTGGATCACGGTCGGTGCAATTTGGGCTTTGTGACGGGGCGGGCCGCCAAGCTCCGGGCCGGCTCAACGAGCCGGCCTGATCTGGAATGGGTCGTATTCGTGAAGGATTTCGAGATCATCGCCAGGCTCGATCTCATCGCTGCGGAGCACACCGATCGCGTTGCCGGATTTGAAGAGGATGACGGGGACCATCAGGGTGCGGGCGAGGTCCAGGGCGTGGTGTTGAGCCAGGGCAAGATCGTGCGACATTTGAGGGCCTTCCACTTTGAGCGAGGCCAATCCCCGCTCGATGGCTCCCGTCAGTGTCGTGGGCTGGTCGCGATCACCGCGCGGGCTTTAGCCAAGCGGCCGCAGCTTGCTAGCGGACCCCTTGAGGGTTGATCGTGGAAGATCCGGAACAGGACCAGGAAAGCCATCGCAGAAGAGCGGGGTTGGGTTGCTCCTATGGATAAGCGCTGGTGCATGCCGATCTTGCGAACTGGATGAACGCCAAGGCTCTGTGCCGCTGGCTGGTTGTTCAGGTGAGCATCCGCCGCCAGCCCGTGCGATCCTCAGAGGTCGCACCACGACATGGCCCGAAACCGCTGAATTTGCGGCGCCTGCTCAGCCACGCTCCCCAATGCAGCGCCTTGGAACCAGAACCGCGCTCGCCGCTGGCGCTACGAATGTAGCCCGCTCGGCAGCCGCTCGTCCAACGCCAGGCGCGATCATGGCGCTGGCGGATCGCTATGGAGAGAAGAAGCGACGCAATGCGCGTCGTAAATTTTCAATCGCTGCGCAGGATTTTTGCTTCAAGCGCCGCTGCGACGAAAGCTCGGCGGGCGGCCGGTGGATGGCTCTCACCGCGCAACACGCGCAGACACGCGTCCATCGCTGCCTTGCGCTTTTCCGTTTCACGCGTGAGATCCCGCAGCAAGATCGTGGCCGCGTCATTGACATCGAACACGACGCGCTCCGCGGCGTGGCGGCTTAGCTGGACCACGACCGGCCGCTCAAATC
>NZ_RZSL01000824.1:0-2117 GCF_003997355.1 Mesorhizobium sp. M1E.F.Ca.ET.041.01.1.1
AATGTCGGTCAGCTGATCCACAAGGGAGGAAACTGCATGGATCGTCGTTCATTCATCCGCAAGGCCGGTGCGTCCGGCGTCGGCGTCGCGGCAGCGGCCGCAGCGCTTGCCACGCCGGCGATAGCCCAGTCCAATCCGAAAGTGACGTGGCGGCTGGCATCGTCCTTCCCAAAATCGCTCGACACGATCTATGGCGGCGCGGAAGTCTTCTCCAAGATGCTGTCGGAAGCGACCGACGGCAATTTCCAGGTCCAGGTCTTCGCATCGGGCGAACTGGTGCCCGGCCTGCAGGCTGCGGACGCCACCGCTGCCGGCACCGTCGAGGCTTGTCATACGGTGGCATACTACTACTGGGGCAAGGACCCGACCTGGGCGCTTGGCGCGGCGGTGCCGTTCTCGCTCAACGCGCGTGGCATCAATGCCTGGCACTACCATGGCGGCGGCATCGACCTGTTCAACGAATTCCTGGCCACGCAGGGGCTGTTCGGCCTGCCGGGCGGCAACACGGGCGTGCAGATGGGCGGCTGGTTCCGCAAGCAGATCAACACCGTGGCCGATCTCTCCGGCCTCAAGATGCGCATCGGCGGCTTTGCCGGCAAGGTGGTGCAGAAACTCGGCGTCGTGCCGCAGCAGATCGCCGGCGGCGACATCTATCCCGCGCTGGAGAAGGGCACGATCGACGCCGCCGAATGGGTCGGTCCCTATGACGACGAGAAGCTCGGCTTCTACAAGGTCGCACCCTACTACTACTATCCCGGCTGGTGGGAAGGCGGCCCGACCGTGCATCTGATGTTCAACAAGGCCAAGTACGAGGAACTGTCGCCGGCCTACAAGTCGCTGGTGCGCACGGCCGCGCAAGCCGCCGACGCCAACATGCTGCAGAAGTACGACAATCTCAATCCGGCGGCGGTGAAGCGGTTGGTGGCCGGCGGCGCCAAGCTGGCGCCTTTCAGCCAGGAGATCATGGCGGCTTGCTTCGAAAAGGCCAACGAAGTCTATGCCGAAATGGAGGCCAACAACGCACCGTTCAAGAAGATCTGGGAATCGATCAAGGGCTTCCGCAAGGAGCACTATCTCTGGGCCCAGGTCGCCGAATACAACTACGACACCTTCATGATGGTGCAGCAACGCAACGGCAAGCTGTAAGCGAGGCCCACCTTCTCCCCTTGTGGGGTGAGCAGCCGGTTCGCGAAGCGAATTCATCGTGCCGGTGGCACGATGAAAGGCCAGCGAATGCCGGGACGCTGCGAAGCAGCGGGGACCCGGCCGGGGTGGATCGGCGCGCAGCGCCGAGACGGATGAGGGGTGTTGGCCGGAGTGCCGTCGGCGCCAAGCTGGAGCACCCCTCATCCGCCGCCTTCGGCGACACCTTCTCCCACAAGGGGAGAAGGGAAGAACTGAGCGCAAAACCGGTGCTTCAGCTATTGTTCGGCACCACCAGCACCTTGACCTCACCGGGGGCCGCGGGGTTCGAGATCACGCGCGGCGCCTCCTCGAGAGGCACCTGCTTCGAAATCAGCTTGTCGATCTCGATCGCGCCTGACGCGACAAGCTCCGCGGCGCGGCGATGCGTGAAGGGGTTGATGAAGGAGCCAAGAACCTTCAATTCACGGAACAGGACATCGAAGGGCTCGAAGGCGACCTTCTGGCCCTGAGGCATCACGCCGACGATCACCACCGTGCCGCCGGCCTTCGCCAGTCGCATCGATTGTTCCACGGTGTCGGGAACGCCGGCGCATTCGAGCACGACGTCGACGCCGCCAGGCGCCAGGCCAGCCGGTCCGGCGATGGCCTCGATGGGGTCGATGGCGCTTGGATCGACGGTTGCCGTCGCGCCGAGCTCCTCGGCAAGCGCCCGGCGCGAGGCCTGCCGGGTCGACAGGATGATCGTCGTGGCGCCCGCCAGCTTAGCCAATTGCACGACAAGCAGGCCGATGACGCCGCCGCCGAGCACCGCCACCGAGGCGCCAGGCTTGATGCCGGCGAGGTCGACGCCGTGCAGGCAGCAGGCCAGCGGCTCGCAGAAGGCGCCATGCGTCGGCTTGAGATCGGCGGGCAAGAGGAAGGCCTGGCTTTGCGGCATCACGACATAGTCTGCAAAAACGCCGTCGCGGGGG
>NZ_RZSL01000825.1:0-2107 GCF_003997355.1 Mesorhizobium sp. M1E.F.Ca.ET.041.01.1.1
GCGTCGGCCTCATCGCCGCCGTCGAGCTGGTCGCCGACAAGGCCAGCAAGGCGCCGTGGGGCAAGCCCGCCGCGCTCGGCGCGCTGGTCAACGGCTTCCTGCAGCAGAATGGCGTGATCTCGCGCAACATGGGCGATGCGATTGCCTTCTGTCCGCCGCTGATCATCACCGAGGCTGAGGTCGACGCCCTGGTTGACGCGTTCGAACGGTCGCTCGACGCCGCGCTGCCGCAGGTTCAGCCGCAGGGCTGAACTGGCCGCTGCCGGCGTCGCCCGGCTCGCCGCTCGGCGTCGCCCATTCCAGTATCGTGGCGGTCGACGGGCTGGAAGTCGCGCTGAAGGGCGGGCAGGTCGGGACCGACTGCTATTTCTCGGCCATCCGTGACGGTCTCGGCGGTTGACAGCGCCGTGCTGCACCACCGTTCCGAGGTTCCGCACGATGCACCGTACCGCGCCTCGCGACCTTCGGGCTGTATTCCCGCCAAGAAAACAGAACGTTCCAAGCGGCCGGGAAACGCTTTAGTCTCGCCGCCGACAACAGCGCAGGGGAGAAGCGTATGAGCCTGAGCCAGAAGCTGATCAACGATGGCAACGCGGCGGTCGACGAAATGTTGACCGGCATCATGGCCGCGCATCCCGAGCATCTTTGGCGCCCGGACAACGCGCCGCGTGCGGTCGTCGCCAGACATGGTCCGCGGAGTGGCAAGGTGGCGCTGATCATCGGCGGCGGCTCGGGCCACGAGCCGACCTTCCTGGGCTATGTCGGCAAGGGCCTGGCGGATGCCGCCGCGATCGGCAACGTCTTCGCTTCGCCCCCTCCGCAGCCGGCGGTCGACGCGGCGATGGCCGCGAGCGGCGATGCCGGCGTCCTGTTCATGTATGGCAACTATGCCGGCGACGTGATGAACTTCGACATGGCCGCCGAGCTTCTGGAGATGGAAGGCATCGAGGCACGCACGGTGCTGACCACCGACGACATCGCATCCGCGCCACGCGACCAGCGGCAAAAGCGTCGCGGCGTTGCCGGCAATGTTTTCATCTTCAAGGCCGCGGGCGCGGCCGCGGACATGATGATGCCGCTGGACGAGGTGGAACGGATCGCCCGGCACGCCAACGACCGCACCTTCACCATGGGCGTGGCGCTCTCGTCCTGTTCCCTGCCGCAGACGCGGCGGCCGAGCTTCGATCTGCCCGCCGGCGAGATGGAGATCGGCATGGGCATCCATGGCGAGCCCGGCGTGCGGCGCGGGCCGTTGCGCTCGGCCAACGACGTCGCCGACGAAATCATGGACGCGATCCTGGCGGAAATGAAGGCGCCGGCCGGCGATCGCGTCGCGGTGCTGGTCAATTCGCTCGGCGCGACGCCGCTGATGGAACTTTACATCCTGAACGCCCGGATCGCGGAACGCCTGAAGGCTGCCGGGCTGGTCGTCCACAAGACGCTGGTCGGCCCCTACTGCACGTCGCTCGACATGGCTGGCGCCTCGATCACCATCATGCATCTCGATGACGAACTGCAGCGCATGATCGACCATCCCTGCGACTGCGCCATGTTCCGGAGCTGAGCGAGATGGAGTTTACGACCAGGGATTTGAAGGCCCTTTTCGGCGCCTTCTCCGCACGGATGGCGAGCGAGCGCGACAGGCTCTGCGCGCTCGACGGGGTAATAGGGGACGCCGATCATGGCATTGCCATGGAACAAGGCATGAAGGCCGCGGCCGATGCAGCCCAGGCTGCCGAGGGCACGCTGCAGGATGTATTCAATGCCGCCGCCAAGGGCTTTCTCAACGCTGTCGGCGCCTCCTCCGGACCACTCTACGCGACCGCCCTTCTGCGCGCCGGCAAGGCCGCGGGTCCGCGCGGGTCGATGCCGAGGGGCGAATTGCGGACCGTCATTGCGGCGATGCGCGACGGCATCGTCCAGCGCGGCAAGGCGGAACCCGGGCAGAAGACGATGCTCGATGCCTGGGCTCCGGCTGCCGACGCGGCAGTCAATGGCCAGAGCGCCGACGCCATAGCCGCCGCCGCCCGCCAGGGCGCGGAAGCGACACGCGATATGATCGCAACCGTCGGCCGCGCCGCGCGGCTCGGCGAGCGCTCGCTGGGTC
>NZ_RZSL01000826.1:0-2099 GCF_003997355.1 Mesorhizobium sp. M1E.F.Ca.ET.041.01.1.1
ATATCATGCAGCGGCACGCCGCGGTCGACGGCCTCGCGCACCAGCCGGTAATTGTTGGAGATGCCGCCGACAAAATGCTCGCCGAGAATATCCTGGACGTCGGCCTGCTTGATGCCGTTGTCGAACATCTTCTGCTCGAAGCGATTGACGATGACGTTGGGCTTCACTTCCTTGCCGGCCGTCTCGTAGATGGCCTGGATAAGGCGCTGCGTGTGGCGCAGGCAAGGCACGGTCATCTCGGCCACGATATAGAGCTTGTTGGAGCCGAGCAGCACCGTCTCGGTCCACGGAAACCAGGTGCGCGGCATATCGATGACGACATTGTCGAAATAGGCCGAGACGAGGTCGAGCATGCGCACCACGACGTCGGTCTTGAAAGACCGCATTTCCGACGGACGCGTCGGCGCGGCGAGCACACAAAGCCCGCTTCGATGTTTGGACAGCATCACGTCCAGCAACTGCCGGTCGAGGCGCTCGGGCTGGTTCTCGATTTCGGTGATGTCGAAACGCGGCTCGAGGTCGAGATATTCGGCGCAGGCACCCTGCTGGAAATTGAGGTCGACCACGCAGGTCGAGGCGCCGCGCGTCACCGAATGATGCAGCTGGAAGGCGGTCTGGAGCGCAAGCGTGGTGGTGCCGACGCCTCCGGCGGCCGGCATGAAGGTGTATATCTGCGACTCGCTGTTTTCCTCCCGCCCCGGCCCCTGCAACGCTCGGATGACGGAACGCACCAGATCGGCGGTGGTGATCGGCTTGACCAGGAAGTCGGCGACCTTGAGCTGCACCAGGATGCGCACCGCCGCGGCATTGAACTCCTGCGTGACGACGATCACCGGAACGCGGCCTTCCAGCCGGCGCATGATACGCTGCAGCGACTCGATCTCCTCGAGCTTGGCGGCGTCCATGTCGACGATGACGGCGCCGAAGTCGGTTTCCTGGACCTCGCCACGCAGCTCGTTGACGCTTTTCTCCACCGTCAAAAGCTCGATGACCTCGGAGGCCGCGAAAGCTGTTCGCGTATCCTGCGAAAACGCCCGGTCGGTGGAAACGAGCAGGATCTTCCTGGTGTTGGTGCCCGATGCCATGGTCGTCAGCCCGTCAGTTCGATGCCGTTGATGCTGATGTCGTTGGAGCCGTCCCCGAACCGGCTTTCGCGCCGGCGGCACTGGTCGAGGAACTCGCGCTCTGCGCCGGAACCAGAAGCCTGGTGTTCTGGACGCCGTACTGCCAGGGGTCGACCATCTGCATGACCGTGTTGGACGCCTGGGCGTTGCCGGCCGCCGGCGTCACGCCTTCGGTGCGCACGTAGTCGTCGCTGGTGCACCCGGCGAGGGCGCCGGCGAGCAGCAAGGCGATGCAAGGAGCCAGACGCATGGGCTCAATCCTTCGGCAGATCGAGGAAGTGACCGGACGTCGTGGCGGCCACCGGGCGGGCTGCACTGCCGTCGGCCAGCGCCACGGGGCGCTTGGGCGCCGAGGCATTCACTTCCTCGGTGTTGTTCAGGAAGTAGTCGACATTGCTTGCCGGCCGCGTCCCGTCGGTCGGCTCGACCATCTTCTTCGACGGATCGACCGGCTTGACCAGGTAAGGCGTGACGATGATCACCAGGTCGGTCTCGCGCCGCTGATAGGATTTCGAGGAGAACAGCGGACCGAGCACCGGCAGCTTGCCGAGCCCCGGCAGGCGCGAGGTGGTGATGTCGTTCTGCGACTGCAAAAGGCCGGCGATCATGAAGCTCTGGCCATTCTTCAGGTCGACCGAAGTCTTGGCCCGGCGCACGATGAAGGCCGGGATGGAAATGCCGCTGCTGACCTCGATGGAGGCAGAAGTGTCGATCGAGGATACTTCCGGCGCGATGTCGAGGCTGACCAGCCCGTCCTTGAGAACGGTCGGCGTGAAATCCAGGCCGACGCCGTATTTCTTGTAGGTGACACTGATCTTGCCGTTGTCTTCGGAAACCGGGATCGGGAACTCACCGCCGGCAAGGAAGCTCGCCGTTTGGCCGGAGCGCGCGATCAGGTTCGGTTCGGCCAGCCGTCGAGCCAGGCCGCGCTCTTCCAGCGCCTTGATGGCGATGTCGATCGAGACGCCGTTGGAG
>NZ_RZSL01000827.1:0-2099 GCF_003997355.1 Mesorhizobium sp. M1E.F.Ca.ET.041.01.1.1
AACCCACGGTAGAGTTGCCCCTACGCTGGTTTTCAAGACCAGAGCCTTAAACCACTCGGCCACCCATCCTTTGGGCTTGCGCCCGTTTCGGCATTGGTCAAGGTGCAAATGCCGAAATCATGCCGAAATTCATGTCTTACTGACGATATTTGCTTTATATTTCAAACCGTTAAGCCAAAACCTATTTTAATTTTCAAGACCGGTGCCTTAAACCGCTCGGCCATCCCTCCAAGCCTTGTTTTCGTTAGCTTTTTTGGCGTTTTGCCGTCGGCCATTTGGGCTTTTGCTACCATTTTGCTACCGAACGAGCTTACCTACCGGGCTTTACCGCGCTCCTGATCGCCGCGTCAACCGCCTCGGCGGCATCCGCCTGCATTCCCGGCATGACGTGCGAATATAGGTCGAGCGTTATTCCGATCGTCGAGTGCCCAAGGCGCTCGCTGGCAACCTTCGGATGAACGCCGGCCGACAACATCTGGGTGGCATGAGTATGCCGCAGATCGTGGAATCGGATGCGCGGCAGGGTGGTGTTGCCAATGACTCTGATCCATTCATGCGTAAGCGAGCGGGGCTGCAGCGGCGAGCCGTCGACCTGGGCGACCACGAAACTGTCGGCGTCTGGTCGGATGCCAAGGCGCAACTGTTCCTCTGCCTGCCGCGTGCGGTGGGCCTTTAGCTCGGCCACGGTCGCCGCCGACAATGCTACAGTCCGGGCTCGGCCGCTCTTCGGTTCTTTGTAGCGGACGCCGTCGCTGGTCTGCTCCGCGCTCTCGACGATGGACAGAAGGCGGAGGTTGTCGCCATCCGCTGTGCCCGCTGCAACGTCACGCGCTACTACAAGCCGATCGAGTTGCGGGAGGTGATCGGCAACGTCACCATCGACGAAGTGATGGACAAAGTGCGCTGCCAGCAATGCAAGAGCCGGGAGTGGATGAGCGCGCAACTATTCCACCCGACTGGCGAGCAGGCGCACACGATCCGCTACCGGCGCCTTTGGCGGGATGAATAAGGCTAGATAATTTAACTCCATGTTTACCAAACCTGCACCTGTGCCCGAGGAGCTAAAATATATCATCTTGCTAATATATTTTTCGCGTGTTGAGGTTAAGCAGTATCAGTACGATCCTTTCCGATTATAGATGGTAATCGTCAGCGGCGGGGTGCTCAAGTGACAGGCGCAGTCCCTATTTATGTACAGTCAAAAGGTAATGCATATTTTCGCTACGGCACCCAAATCACCGGAGAGAACGGCTGGGGAAACGACAAAACCGTCGCCTTCTATGCATATTCCAGCCCGCAAGAGGGAACGATCCCCTTTTACCGACATAGAGCGGGGACCGGCGACCGCTTTCAGATAGACACCATTCCGGCCGCTCATGACGGTTGGAGCGCCGGAGAAGATCCATTTTACGCCTATCCACCAACGCTGCCGAGAAGAGGCACGACACCCATCTATGCTCACTGGAACTCGGACTCATCGCGGGTCCAGTACAACTCCCAAATCGCTGGCGGCTCGGGCTGGAACATCGGGGTGCCAACTTTCTTCGCCTTGCCCGTTCTCAACGGATATCGCGTCGGGGACAAGATTGCAGATATCAGCGGCAACGATCAGTCCGGCAACGATGTGAAACTGAGCAAGTACGGCACCGGCCAGGATTGGATCCTGATCGACATCTGCGCGCAGTGGTGTGGCCCGTGCAATTTCGCGGCCAGCCGGATGCACGATTTCATTGCCGATATCAACAACACCAAGGGTACGAAGCTTAAGCTGACGCTTTTCACGGTGCTGGTCGACGATCGGAGTTATAAGCCGTCATCGGTAACAACCGCGAAGCAATGGGCGACAAAGTTCAACTTCGATCAAAAGGAAGCGGTGGTTCACTGCGGAGGCGACCCGAAATCGGATTTGCGGTGGCTCATTGACAAGGTCACCCTCGCAAACGACATCCCGGAATCCGCTTACCCAACTTTCGTGCTCGTTGACCCCGACGAAACAATTCGCCTCTTCCAACAGGGCTTTGATCTCGACGAGCTCCAGCGGCAACTGAGTGTGTTCGCGGAGGTTACATTTCCGAACAAGTCGTGGATCGGCCTTACAT
>NZ_RZSL01000828.1:0-2096 GCF_003997355.1 Mesorhizobium sp. M1E.F.Ca.ET.041.01.1.1
CGCATGCGCAGCGGCCCGTATGGTGGCCTATTCTGAGGCCTACGCCGAGAGCTTTGCCATCGGCAAGAAAGCCGGTGCTGCTGCCGTCGACAAGCACTTCATGGCGATCATTCGCGCCTGCGAGCGCGATGACGCCAAGCTTTTGGCGGCGATCAATCTGACGCTCGAATTTCCGGAAATCACAGCGACCGCAATCATCGACATGGCGGGCAAGCATTTCACCAATCTTCGCCGCGGCTCGGCGGCGCTGGCGCTGCGCGACACGCTGCCGAACAGCCTGCAACGTGCCGTCGCGCAATTGGCGGAAGAAGGAGCCTGAGAAAAATGGCCGAAAGTCCCAATGCAATTGCCGTCCTGATCAAGCTGCTCGGCGGCGAAGCCATGACCGAAGAGCTGATCGGTTCGGCATTCGCGAGGTCGCCAAAAAGGGTGGCGTATCAGTTGTCCGAGATTTTCGCCGGCGTGTTCAATGAGAACTAGCGACCTGGAACAGCTTCACGAGAAAGCCGATGATGGCCAGCCCAGCAGCAAACTGGATCACCCCGAAGATAAACCGGACGAATAGGCCTTGGCTTCGTATGATCTGCTCGGCCTCGGTCAATCTTTGTTCGGGCGCATCGTCGCTGTCGTGGCCGCCCTGCCGCCCGCCCAGCTTCTTCGAGTAGCTCAGGCCCGTGCCGGGAAGGCCGGCGCTGATGCGGCTTCCAGTCGTTCCGGATGTCAGGCCGAAGCCTCGCCCACCCACTCGGACGCTGGCGCTCTTCTTGCCGATGTTGAGTTTAAGCCCCGGCGCGATCTTAACAGTGCGCCTGAATCTGAATGCCATGTATCCATCCCCCCGTTTCGGGATTTATTCCGACTTCACCTCGTCTACCGTGCTGTGCTGCTCTCTCCCCGTGAGCAGAAGCACAAAACCAAATAGGAATGCCGCTCCGCTGGCGAGCATGACAATGTCGCTGACGACTGGATTGGGTATCCATCTCCAAGCCGCAAGCTGTACCAGCGGTGCCAGCACGAACATCCACGCGCCTTTGACGCCTTGAGCATCAAGAAACGTCTGCGTCTTCATTCGATATCTAGCCATTCGACGATCCTCCCTCCCTGCCTTCAAATGGAAGCAGGGTTTTTCGCCGTTGTCACCAGCGGAGGCCATTAAGCTTTTGGGCGGCGAAGCCATGACCGAAGAGCTGAAGCAAGCTCGGAGAGACTGGCGAAAAGGCAAGCGCCAGAGCGCGCGGGACGTCTCTGTGGAGTAAGGACAGCAGCGGCGAAGAACGCGCGCTGGTGAGGGGCAGCGAAAGCGGATGGCAGGGCTTGGCTAGATCGGGAGCGGCCCGGCGGCCTCGACGAGGAGGAGCGAGGAGGCCATGGATCGGCCGGGCCTAACCGGCGAGGACTTAGAAAGAAACTCGGCGCCGGCTGATGGAAAATATACGCTCCTGCTAATGCAGGAAGAACACGTCCGTTATAAGCTGGACGCCATCCATAAGGACGAAGGCGGAAGTAGATACGGAGAGGAAAACGCGCGCTGGTGGGTCGCTATAAGGGGCCAACCAGGCCTTCCATCAGGAAGGCACCCAGCGCGCTCATCAATGCCTCAGCGCTGTCCTTGTCGAGTTGTAGCTCGATCTCTTCGTCGTCATCTGTAATCAGCAGCAATGTGCCTTTCAGCGGGTTGTGCGAAGTGACCACTATATCGTCATCCTGATAGTCGGCTTCCCTGGCCATTAGCTCGATCCTTCCTCTTTGATCACGCCATCTTGCAGCGGCCCAGCGAGAAGCGCCAAAGCAAGCGGGACGTTTCGGCGGTGTAGGACAGCGGAAACGGGAAACGTGCGCTGGCGGGCTTCCCTGTCTGTGGCATCGGCGAGCATCGGGTGCTATCGGTAGAAAGCTGGCGGACAGTGGGGGGTCGAGACTTCGTTTGGAAAAAAAAGACACTCAGCCGTACACACTTGCATGGACGATATCGATCGTCGCGCTCTTGAACTCAGTTGTTTCAGTTTTTGTTATTGTGGTCCCAATAGCAATCGACCTATTCACACCTAAGAATTCGGACCTCATCTACTCCATTCAGGCGAGCGCTGATCCGGTTT
>NZ_RZSL01000829.1:0-2095 GCF_003997355.1 Mesorhizobium sp. M1E.F.Ca.ET.041.01.1.1
GTGGCGAGCGGATCCTATCTGGCCGCCGTTCCAAGACAGTTCGCGGCGGTGGCAGCGAAATCCTTGCCGCTCGGCATCTATCGGGCGCCGATTTCAATTCGTTCTCCGGCGGTGCGGATGTACTGGCACGCCCGCCGCGACGACGAGGCGCCGCATCGCTGGATCCGCGAGCAGATTCTGGACGAAATTGAGGCGCTTGGCTTCCGCAACCTGGATAACGAGGTCGGGGACTAGACCTCACCCCGCCGTATGGCGGAGGCCAGCCTCGACGGTTGCGGGCCGGCGCAGGGCGAGCCGCCCCGCGACATAGTCCTTGACCTGGCGGACCGCCTGTTCGCGTGTGACGCTGCCCGGCTGCAGCCCGAGCCGGAGCCACAGCCCGTCGATCAGCGCGGTGACGCCGAGCACGATCTCATCCGCTAGGTCCGGCGATGCAAGGTCGCGCAGGCCGGACAACAGGTTCGAACGCATGCGCGCGTGGATGACCTTCTGGATGCGCGCCAGCTTCTCGTCGCGCGGCACCTCGGAGCAGAGCGACAGCCAAGCGTGGCAGAGCGGCGGCAGGAACAGATGCTCCTCGAAATTGCCCTCGATCACGGCGTGCAGTCGTTCCATCGGCGTCCGTGCGCGCCGAAGCCTGACGACCACCGCATTGCGGAGCACGGCATTCGCCTCGCGCATGGCATGCTCGAACAGTTCCTGCTTGTTGCGGAAATAGTGCAGCACGATGCCCTTCGAGGCGCCGGCCTGGGCCGCGACCTTTTCCAGCGTCGCGCCGGCAATGCCCTCGCGCTCCAGCACCGCGAAGGCTGCCTGCCGCAATTCCTTGCGGCGTATGTCGCTGAGACGTGTGAGTTTCACCGGACCGATCCATGCATCGCGAATCCATGTTGACATTTTCGCCCGCTCAGATCAATGATTGACCAGTGGGACAATAATATGACCAGTTGGTCAACGAATAGTCGACATGAGGAGAACCGGAATGTTGCGTATGCTTGCGAATGGCGTCTGTGTCGCGGCCCTGATGCTGACTTCCCAGGCCGCCAGGGCCGCCGAAGCCGAGGACTGCAAAGTGGTCCGCATGGCGGAGCCCGGCTGGAACGATCTCGCCTTCACCACGGGCGTGGCCAAGGTGCTGCTCCAGGCGCTCGGCTACGAGCCGCAGAGCGAGGTGCTCGGCATCAACGTCATCTACGAGGGCATGAAGAACAAAGACCTCGACCTGTTCCTCGGCTACTGGGACCCGGCGATGGTCACTTATTACGAGCCTTACAAGAAGGACGGCTCGATCGAGAACGTGCGCGTCAATCTGGTCGGCGCCAAATACACCTTCGCCGTGCCGACCTATGTCTGGGAAGCCGGCGTCAAGGATCTCTCCGACCTGCACAAATTCGCCGACAGGTTCGGCAAGAAGATGTACGGCATCGAGCCCGGCTCCAACCAACTGATGATGGACGCCATCGCCGATCCTCAGTTCCATCTCGACGGCTGGCAGGTGGTCGAGTCGAGCGAAGCCGGCATGCTCTCGGAAGTCGGCTACGAGATCAAGGAGAAGCAGTTCATCGTCTTCCAGGGCTGGGCGCCGCATCCGATGAACACGATGTACGATTTCAAGTACCTGACCGGCGGCGACAAGTTCTTCGGCCCGAATTTCGGCGCCGCCACCGTGACGACGCAGGTGCGCAAGGGCTATCTGCAGCAATGCCCGAACGTCGCGCAGCTCCTGAAGAACCTTGCCTTCGACATCGATATGGAAAATGTCGGCATGGGCTACCTCATCAATGATGGCATGAAGCCGGAGGAGGGGGCGCTGAAGTCGATTACCTTGCACAAGGATCGCCTCGATGGGTGGCTGGCCGGCGTCACCACCTTCGACGGCAAACCCGGCCTTGCCGCGGTCAAGGAAAAGCTCGGACTGTGAGACCGGCGGCATTGGACCTGCCGGAGCACGAGACCGAGCAGGACGCCTGGCCTAGCCGCAAGCAGTTTGTCGATGTCGGCGGCCTCGACGCTGCCTATGTCGAGATCGCCGGTTCAAAGCCGCCGCTGGTGCTTGTGCACGGCTTCACCGACACCAGCCGCAGCTTTTCGCTGC
>NZ_RZSL01000082.1:0-16600 GCF_003997355.1 Mesorhizobium sp. M1E.F.Ca.ET.041.01.1.1
CGCCCTGGCAGCGCTTCACCAAGGTGACGCTGCCGTTCCTGGCGCCAACCATCGTCATCACCGTCATGCTGCGCACGATCTGGATCGCCACCTTCGCCGATCTGATCTTCGTCATGACCGAAGGCGGGCCGGCGGGTTCGACCAGCACGGTGCCGGTCTACATCTATGTCAGCGCCTTCAAGTCGCTGGACAAGGGCTATGCCTCTGCTGTCGCCGTACTGCTGCTGGTGCTGCTGATTGCCTACGCGATCGGCCTGATCGCCATCCGCCGTACGTTTGTGAGGCATGTCTGATGATCGCCGGGCGCTCCACCTCCTCGCGCATTGCCGGCGGCATCGGCCTTTACGCAGCGATTGCCGCCTATGTGATCTTCGCGCTGTTCCCGATCTTCTGGACGCTGAAGATATCGGTGACGCCCGAGCGGCTGCTCTATTCCGAGGGCATCACCTTCTGGCCGTCTGAGATGACTTTTCAGAACTTCGCCACCGTGCTCGAAGCCTCCGACTTCCCGCGCTATTTCCTGAACAGCGTCATCGTCTCGGTGTCGACGGCGGCGCTCGTGACGGTGATCGCCACGCTCGCCGGCTACGCCATGTCGCGCTTCGCTTTTCGCGGCAAGGCGACTTTAGCCATTCTGCTGCTGCTCACCCAGACCTTCCCGCTGGTCATGGTCATCCCGCCGATCTACCGCATCATGGGCGATCTCGGCCTGACCAACAGCCTGACCGGGCTGATCATCATCTACACCGCCTTCAACACCGCCTTCGCCACCTTCCTCATGCAGTCCTTCTTCGACGGCATCCCAAAAGACCTGGAGGAGGCGGCGATGATCGACGGCTGCACGCGCGCTCAGGCGATGCGCAGGGTCATCGTGCCGCTGACCTTGCCCGGCATGGGCGCCACGCTCGGCTTCGTCTTCACCGCCGCCTGGAGCGAGCTGCTCTTCGCGCTGATGCTGATTTCCAGCGACGAGCAGAAGACCTTTGCCGTCGGCCTGCTCACCTTCATCGGCAAGTTCGCGGTCGACTGGGGGCAGATGATGGCGGCGTCCATCCTGGCGCTGATCCCAGTCTGCGTCTTCTTCGCCTTCCTGCAACGCTATCTCGTCACCGGCCTCACCGCCGGCGCGGTCAAAGGATAATCGATGGCTTCCGTCACGCTGCAACATGTCGAGAAGGACTATGGCGCGCTGCGCATCCTGCACGGCGTCGATCTCGAGATCGCCGACGGCGAATTCGTCGTCCTGGTCGGGCCGTCCGGCTGCGGCAAGTCCACGCTGCTGCGCATGATCGCCGGCCTGGAGGAGGTTACCGGCGGCGAGATCCGCATCGGCGAGCGCCTCGTCAACGACGTCGCGCCCAAGGACCGCGACATCGCCATGGTGTTCCAGTCCTACGCGCTCTACCCGCATATGGACGTCTCCTCCAACATGGGCTTCAGCCTGATGTTGAAGAAGGCCGATAAGACGGCGATCGACGGCAGGGTCGGTGCCGCCGCCAAGCGCCTCGGCCTTGAAAGCTTTCTCGGCCGCCTGCCGCGCCAGCTTTCCGGCGGCCAGCGCCAGCGCGTCGCCATGGGCCGCGCCATCGTGCGCGACCCGAAAGTGTTCCTGTTCGATGAGCCGCTGTCGAACCTCGACGCCAAGCTGCGCGTCCATATGCGCGCCGAGATCAAGGCGCTGCACCAGCAGCTCAAGACCACTTCGGTCTATGTCACGCATGACCAGGTCGAGGCCATGACCATGGCCGACCGCATCGTCGTCATGCATGACGGCTATGTGCAGCAGGTCGGCCACCCGCTGGAGCTTTACGACCGGCCGACCAACACATTCGTCGCCGGTTTCATCGGTTCGCCCGGCATGAATTTTTTGCCGGCCAAGGTCGCCAAGGGCGGCAAGGTGGATGCCGTGCTGGCCGACGGCCAGAAGCTCCGGCTGCCCGACGGGCTGCCGCTGAAGGACGGCGATGCGCTCACCGTCGGGCTGCGACCGGAGCACATCCGGCTGGTCGATGACGGCGCGCTGAAGGCCGAAGTCGATGTGGTCGAGCCGCTGGGCCTGTCGACGCAATTCTATGTGAGGCTGGCCAATCAGCAGGTCTGCGTCTTCGTCATGGGCCGCAGCAATGTCAGGCCGGGCGACACGGTGCGGTTGTCGGCGGATCCGGCGTCGCTGCATCTGTTCGATCCTGCAAGCGGCAATCGGATCGGCTAGCCCATCGGTGCAGGGTCAGAAGCCCTGGGCTAAAATCGTTCCCGTTGATTCGTCTCGGCAGGGAACGGCATGAGCAAGGCTCTCGGCACATTCGCATTGGTCACGGTTCTGAGCGCCTTGCTGATGGCGCTTTCACTGGCGGTGGCGAGGCATGGCTACCCTTATGGCGCCTTCGGCGTGAAGCGCCTCGACGGCATTGCCGACGCCGGCTCCTTCCTTGCGATTGCCGCCATCTATTTCTTCAGCGCGCTGTTGATGATGATCCTGCCCATCCGCGCCGCCGGCGTCGTGCTTACCCATGCCGCCGACGCGATCTTTTGGGCGACGATCGTGCTGTTCGCGACCATCGTTGGCTCGCTGCTCGCCAGATGGGCCTTCGGCCAGCATGAGGTGCTTTGGGCGCTCTTCAACTGGCGCTTTCTGTTTGTGGCCGCGATCGTGGGCGCGCATCTCACCATGAACGAGCTTCGCCGCAACATCCTGCTCAGAAGCCTGTTCTTCGTCGTCTTCGCCGCGGTAACGCTCGCCTGCCTTTTCTGGTCGTTCGCGGTCTGAGGCCGTCAAGCTTCAAATCGTGACAGGTCGTCGCGGGCAAGCTCGATGGACTTCCCCAGCCGCGCGCCTACCTTTATCGAAAGCTAGACCTTTCGGCGGGCATTGCGTATAGCATTTGTCTGACAAATGATCGGCGCGTTGCCGCTCCAGCCAATCTCGAAGGAAACAAGATGACCGTGCTCCGTAAGAACCTTATCGACGGCGAGTGGCTGGGCGAGGCCGGCTCGCGCAACATCAACCCGTCGAACACCAACGATGTCGTCGGCGAATACGCCTCGGCCGGGCCGGAGGAAGCAAAACAGGCCATCGCGGCAGCCAAGGCGGCCTTCCCGGCCTGGTCGCGCTCAGGACCGCTGGCCCGTCATGCCGTGCTGAAAAAAACCGCCGACGAAATCATGGCCCGCAAGGACGAGATCGGCCGCTCGCTGGCGCGCGAGGAAGGCAAGACGCTGGTCGAGGGTGTCGGCGAGACCATCCGGGCGGCGCAGATCTTCGACTTCTTCGCCGGCGAGACGCTGCGCCTGTCGGGCGAGATGGTGCCGAGCGTTCGGCCGGGCGTCGGTGTCGAGATGACCCGCGAGGGCGTTGGCGTCGTCGGCATCATCACGCCATGGAATTTCCCGATCGCCATTCCCGCCTGGAAGATCGCTCCGGCGCTCGCCTACGGCAACACAATCGTCTTCAAGCCGGCGGAGCTGGTCCCCGAAAGCGCCTGGACCATCGTCGACATCCTGCACCGCGCCGGCCTGCCCAAGGGCGTGCTCAACCTCGTCATGGGCAAGGGGTCGATCGTCGGCCAGGCCATGCTCGACAGCCCCGACGTCAACGCCATTTCCTTCACCGGCTCGGTCGGCACGGGCAAGCGCGTCGCCGCGGCAAGTGTGGAGCACATGCGCAAGTTCCAGCTCGAGATGGGCGGCAAGAATCCGCTCGTCGTGCTCGATGACGCCGATCTTGCGGTGGCCGTCGACTGCGCTATCAACGGCGCTTATTTCTCGACCGGCCAGCGCTGCACGGCATCCTCGCGTCTTATCGTCACCGACGGCATCCACGACCGCTTCGTCGACGCGATGAAGGAGCGTCTGAACAAGCTCGTCATCGGCGATGCGCTGGATGCCAAGACGCAGATCGGGCCGGTCGTCGACCAAACCCAGCTCAACCAGGACGAGGACTATATCGCCATCGGCCGCCAGGAAGGCGCCGAGCTTGCCTTCGGCGGCGAGCGGCTGGAGCGCGGAACGCCCGGCTTCTATCTGAGGCCGGCGCTGTTTACCGGCGCCACCAATGCCATGCGCATTTCGCGCGAGGAGATCTTCGGGCCCGTCGCCAACGTCATCCGCGTCAAGGACTATGACGAGGCGCTCGCCGTGGCCAACGACACGCCCTTCGGCCTGACCTCCGGCATCTGCACGACGAGCCTGAAGCACGCGACGCATTTCAAGCGCAATTCCGAGGCCGGCATGGTCATGGTCAACCTGCCGACGGCGGGCGTCGACTTCCATGTGCCGTTCGGCGGCCGCAAGGGCTCGAGCTATGGCCCACGCGAGCAGGGCCGTTATGCGATGGAGTTCTACACCACCGTGAAGACGGCCTATACATTCGCCGGCTAACTGGAAGACTCAAAATGTCGGGCTTTGCCGGAATGACCTGGCTCAACCCGCCGCCGCACCATACGTTCGGCGACGGGACGCTCCAGGTCGGCACCGGCATGGAGACCGATTTCTGGCGTGAGACCTTCTATGGCTTCCGGCGTGACAATGGCCATTTCTTCTACCGGCCGATAGCCGGCGATTTCAGCGCCGAGGTCACCGTCAAGGGCGACTATAAAGCGCTCTACGACCAGGCCGGGCTGATGGTGCGCTTGAGCGAAACGCACTGGATCAAGGCGGGCATCGAATACACCGACGGCCTCGCCTATTTCTCGGTCGTCGTCACCAACGATCGGTCGGACTGGTCGCTGGTCGGCATCAACGCGGACCCGAATGGCGTCCGCATTCGCCTGACCCGTCATGCGGAGGCGATCCGCGTTCAATATTTGCACGCCGCGGACGGTCACTGGAAGCCGGTGCGGTTGGCCTATTTCCCGACCTCGCGGAGCGTCGATGTCGGGTTGATGTGCTGCTCGCCGCAGCGCGAAGGCTTCGAAGTGACCTTCACCGACTTTGTCGTCGGTTCGCCGATTTCCAGGGAATTGCACGGCTGACAGGGGCGCGGCCGGAAACTGCCTCGGCTTCAGGCCTCCATCCGGTGCTGGAAGAATTGCAGGAACAATTCGCGCTCGGTGGTGATGTCGAGCTTTTCGTAGATGCGGCGGCGGTCACCGTGCCGACGGTGATGCCGAGCCGCTCGGCGATGTTGGTGGTCGGATGCCCGGCCAGGATGAGCTTTCTGGCTATCCTTGCCGATCGGATCATCCAGGCCGCCGTCGCCCGGTCGACGATGGCTTGAGGCCGGCTGCGCCGCCGCCCCATTCCGGCCTTTTCGCTATGCGACAGACCTCGGATGGCCGCCTCTTTTTGCCCGTGACAACATTTCCGGTTGAGCCATCGGCGCTGGGGCGATAGGTTATGCTGCAGTGCACAATGATCTGGCCAGGCCGAACATTGGCGTGCCCGGCTACCAGAGGCTGAACCGGTCCAAGGCTGAACGGACAAGAAATCCGGCATGAAGATTCCGAAATCCATTCTGCTCGATCCCGAGGCGAACAAGGCCTATGGCGCCTTTGCCGTGGCGGTTTCCGTCCTTGCCTTTGCCTATTCCAGCAATTTCGGCCAGATCCTGATCCTTGCCTATTACGCGGTCTGGCTGCCGCTGCTCTTTGTCGACTACCGACGCTTCACCTGGAAACTCTCGAGCGCCTGGCTGCCGATACTCTTTGCGGCCTATGTCTGCCTGTCGGTCTTCTGGTCGCAGGCGGCCGGCACCAGCGCGCGGGCGGCGGTGCAATATTCCTCGCACATCGTCTGTGCCTATATCGCGGCTCGCACCATCAGCGTTCGTACGCTGGTGCTGGGCTCGCTGATCGGCATCTTCTTCGTCCTGCTCTACTCATTGAAAGTCAACGCTTACGCGTTGGACATAATCGACGGCACCTTCAATTTCGTCGGCGCTTTCGCCTCCAAGAACCAGGTCGGCTTCTTCTCGTCGCTCGGCATCTTTTTGTCCCTCGTCTTCCTGATGTTTTATCGGCGCAACTGGCTGAGCTTCGTCTGGACAGCGCCGATCATCCTGATGTCGGCATATATGCTGGCGATCTGCCACTCGGCGACATCTGTCGCCTCTCTGCCGGCGGTGCTCGGCGTCGTCATCCTGCTCACCATGAGCAGGGTGCTGTCGCGGCGCTACCGCCGCGTGCTGTTCGTGGTCGGCGGCGGCGCGCTGGTGGCCGGCGTGGTGGCCGCGCTGAACCTTGGCCTGCTGGACGTCGTGCTCGGCATTTTCGGCAAGGATTCGACGCTGACCGGCCGCACCTATCTCTGGCAACAGGGTTGGGAGGCGGCGCAACTGCATCCGCTGCTCGGTTACGGCTATGCCGCCTATTGGGTGCAGGGCTTTGCCGATCCGGAACGGTTGTGGGCGGAGTTCTACATCACGACCCGCACCGGCTTCCACTTCCACAACACCTATATCGAAACCCTGGTCGAGATCGGCTTCGTCGGCGTCACCATGCTGGCGCTGATCATCCTGCGCGCCTTCTACGGCCATGTATCGAAGGTGGTGTTCGGCGACTGGAGCGCCGATTCGGTGGTGCTGGCCGGCGCCGTCGGGCTGATGCTGATCCGCTCCTTCTTCGAGGTCGAGATCCTCGGCCCCTACTTCATGGCCTCCTTCATCGTCTATTACGGCCTGTTCAAGCTGAGCCCGCTGCCGGTTGCCCGGCGACGGCGGGTTGCCATTCCCGTCCAGGATGAAAAGCCGGCCGCCGGCCACATGCCGGCCCCGGTCTGATCGACATCTGAACCGCTCCAAGGTCTGTCGAGATTAAGGTCAGACCTTAGGCCACGGCCCGCGAGCGCTGCATCTGCCGCTGCAGGAAGCGGCGCAGCGGCTCGTCGTAGATGCGGGTGGCAATGTCGGCGATGACGATGACCGCGACCGCCATCAGGATGCCGAACCACGGATGATGCGCGAACGGGTCGACCGACACCGCCTTGCCGGCACCGGCGATGATCATCAGCATCGGCGTGTGGATGATGTAGATCGGGTAGGAGATCCGCCCCAGCCAGCCATAGAAGCCTGCCAGACGCGGCGCGGTCGGCGCCACGGCGCCGGTCACGACCATGAGCGGGAAGACGATGACGATAGAGGCGAGGTCGTAGGCGACGCGCGCGCCGCCCGCCGGCGCGACGGCGAACACGGCCAAGGTGAGCAGGATCGCTGCCTCGACCCACCAGCCGCGCCGCATGAAGCCGAGATTGCCCTGGTAGCGCGCCATCGACCGACACAGAAGCACGCCCAGGAAGAAGGAGAACGACACGCGCGGCAGCCCGCTGACGATGGTCTTGCCGGTCATGCCGAAATCGAGCGTGCCGGCATACACCGAGGCGACGATCAGCAGAACGAGGCTGACGCCGATCAGCGCCGTCAGCACGCGTCTCGACAGCACGAAGAAGACGGCGACATAGGCGATGTTGACGATCAGTTCGAAGAACAGCGACCACGAAGCGGGGTTGAGCGGAAAGATCGTGTGATAGGCCTCGCCGACCAGCGGGATGAAGAACATTCCTGTCGTCAGCTGCATGCCGATCTCTGACAATGGCATGTATTCCGTCGGGATCAGCCTGTTCTTGACCAGCAGGTAGAAGAAACCGAGCAGCGTGCCGGCGAGGTAGAGCGGATAGAGGCGTATCAGGCGGATGGCCAGGAACGTGCCGAAGCCCATGCCGTTCTCGATCTTGCGGTCATAGGCATGCGCGATGACGAAGCCGCTGAGCAGGAAGAAGAGGTCGACCGCGAGATAGCTCGACGGCAGCACCTTGCCGTCGGCAAGGAATGGCGAGAAGTGGTAGAGCATCACGCTGATCGCCGCCACGCCGCGGATGGCGTCGAGGTTGAGGTAGACGTGACGCGGAGCGGCGGGCTGCATTTTATGCCTTCAAGCGCGGTACAGACAGTTCGCTCGCCCGCACCAAGGCGCGAACGAGCCTGACGTGTTCCTCCCGCCTCCGTCGCCATGGCCGCGCTGAAGCGGGGCCCTGGCGGGTGGCGTTACTGGCTGGCCGTCGGCGCCAGCTTGACCTTGATCACGTCGCCCGGCAGCACCGGCGTGTCTTCCTTGGCGTCGACCTCGCTGGTTTTGCCGTCGGCGACGCGCACCAGCGAGTAGAGCAAAGTCGGTTCTCCGCTGCTGCTGGTCATGGCGGCCGCCGTCGCTGGATCCGTCGCCTGGGCGATCAGGCCCTTCTGCATTGCAGTCCTCAGCGTCGCTTCGTTGAGGTCCGCTTCGGCCTGCTGCCGGCTGGCAGCCAGGTTGGAGTTGAGCGTATTGCGGGCATCGATGGCGTCCTGCTCGGCCTTGCTGATCGACTGCTTGGCGGTGAGGATGGCCGTCTCATAGTCCAGGATCTTGCCCTGCAGGTCGGCCACCGATTGTTTCGAATCGAGCAGCCGCGCATTGGCGACCAGGCCCTTCTGCGCCAACGGGCCGATGCTGGTGAGCTGCTGCTGCGCGAGATCCACCTGCTGCTGCTGGTTGGCGATCTTCTTCTGCAGCGATTCGACTTCACCCTGCAGAACGCCTTTCAGGTCGTCGAGTGCGTCCAGCTTCAGCTTCAGCGCCTTCTGGTCGGCGGTGAGGATCTGCATTTCATCAGAGGCTATCGCCTGCACGCGCGGGTCGCCCTCCACCTCTTTCGGCACGTCGAAGCTCTCCTTGCCGGCGAGCTCGGCATCGATGCGGGCACGCTTGATGAGCAGCCGCAGCCGCTGGTCGTCATAGATGTCGAAACTACCCTTGGCCGTGACCAGGTCCTTGCCGAGCTGAGGGCCGTAGTCGGCACTGTGCCGGATGCCGCCGGCGATGCTGAGCGCCTTCAGCACCGTCAGGTCGGGCACATAGGGGAACTGGCCGGGGTTCTGCACCTCGCCTGAGATGTAGAACGGCCGGAACTGCGCCATTTCCACCGAGGCTTCGGGCTTGTCGGGTAGCGCCAGCTTGCGCTGCAGGGCAACCCCGATCGCCGCCGCGATTTCCGACGTCGTCTTGCCGGCCGCTTGCATCTCGCCGACGAAGGGCACCGAAAGCATTCCGGCGGGGCCGACCGTATAGTCGCCGTTGAGCGCCGACCAGTCACGGAACGTGCCGTCGACCGTCTGCCATTCGGCGACGCGGATGTTGAGCTTGTCCTGCGGGCCGAGACGATAGTCTTCGGCCGCTGCCATCTGCGGCGTCAGGAGAGACATCATAAGCGCCACAGCCGCGAATCGGCTGGGCGCCCTGGAAAGAAGACTGCAGGCGAAAGACAGTCCGAAGGTGTGTTTTTTCAAATGAACGTTTCCGATCCGCTTTGGCCCCATCCGCCCGATGAGATCACTGCCGGATGCCTGCCCCGAGTTCGGCGGGGCAGGCCCGTCGGTCAATAGCTGCCGCGCGACATCCACACGGCAGGCACGGTCTTGACGATGATGCGAATGTCCTCGACCATCGACCAGTTCTCGACATAGTGGCGATCGAAGGCGACGCGCGTGTCGTAGGACACATCGTTGCGTCCGCTGACCTGCCACAGCCCGGTGAGACCGGGGCGCGACTTCAGATAGTAGACGGCTGCGCTGCCATAGATCTCGAGCTCGTCACGAACCACAGGGCGCGGGCCGACCAGGCTCATATCGCCCTGCAGGATATTGATGATCTGCGGCAGCTCGTCGAGGCTGAGCTTCCTCAGCACTTGGCCGACTCGCGTCACGCGCGGATCGTTCTTCAGCTTGCGCGTCGCGAGCCATTCGGCATTGGCGTCCGGATTGGCGGCCAGATGCGCGGCGAGCACCCGCTCGCCGTCCTGGACCATGGTGCGGAACTTGAGACAGGCGAAGATCCTGCCGCCGCGACCGATTCGCTTGTGGCCATAGAAGATCGGGCCGCGGTCGGAAAGCTTGACCAGCAGCGCGACCATCAGGAAGAGCGGGCTGAGCAGAACCAGACCGGCCAGGGAACCGACGATATCGAAACTGCGTTTGAGCAGACCGCCGATGGGGGGTGGAAAATCAATGCCAGCCTGCGCAAAACCCGCATTGGCCGACTTGGCGACGTCCCTCATGCAAAAGCTCCATACGTTGAACGAATGGTTTATGGCACGATATCAAAAAAATGCTGCAGCGCAACACACAATTTCCCTTTCCGATGAAATGTTCACGTCATGAATTGACTAAATAATAAACCTACCCTGCCCAAATTTTGGTCTTTGTGGCACGTTTATGACAAGGTGAGGGAAAATTAGGGAAATGTAGTGCGCCATTTGGGCCGTTTTTGGACAGCGCATTCTTTGTTGCAGACGATTGGCGGTTGCAGACTGCCCGAATCACTCGCGCAGGTAAGTTCTTATCGTAAAATACTAATTAATATTTTGAGTTTTACTGTGGTGGGTTTAGCTATCTTGAATATGTGGCGATGCCGGAGTGTGCGCCGCAGCATGGCAGAGTCGATTCCGCAAAACCGTTGGAAATCACCTGCACTTGGCCTTGCCGCAAAGGGCTCGCCTTAATAGAGTCGCAAACTGTTTCTGTCATAGTTTGGATGGGTCGGAAAGGCCGGAAGCAACCGGTCGAATTGGGCAGCCAGAAATAGCTTTTTGGCGGAACGGGGAGTTACGCGGGTGGGTAAGTCGCAGCTTTTGCATGCTCGTATCGGTTGAGGCCGACGATCATGTCTTTGCCAAAATTCATCGTCGGCATGATGTTCGCACTCGCGATCGTGATCGGCTGGTCCTATTTCGATGGAGCCTCGCTCGGCACCATCATCATGCGTGCCGTCATATGCGCCGTGATCATTCAGGCGGGCTATTTCCTTCTGGTCTATGCCATGATCGTCAGAAGTACGCCGACGACCGCTGACAAGCCCCGTGAAGCCGAGCGCGGCGTCAAGGTGGCCGAGGGCGAAAATCTAACCGCCAGGCGCGGCAGCCTCCGCTGATCTTTCGGCCTGCGCCGGGACCGGCGCATCGTCCGCCGGTGTTGCGGTTTCCGGCTCGGCTCGCTCGCCGGAGAGCATTCTGGCCAGCCGGCTGCCGGACTTTGCTTTCAGCCGCTGATATTGCCCGACTTCGACGATATGCCCGTTCTCGATGGCCACGACCCAGTCGGCGAAGGCGATCATCGACGGTCGGTGCGCGATGGTGAGGATCGTCATCTGGCCGCGCAACCCGTCGATGGATTGGGCGATCAGCGATTGGTTCTGCCAGTCCAGCGCGCTCGTCGCCTCGTCGAGGATGAGCAGCGAAGGCCTGCGCAGCAGCGCTCGCGCCAGCGCGATGCGCTGGCGTTCCCCGCCCGAGAGGAGGACGCCGCGGTCGCCCACCACGGTTTCAAGCCGCAGGTCGAGCCGCTCGACGAAGTCGGCCGCATGCGCCTTGCGCAGCGCCGCCCAAAGCTCCGCTTCGCCGGCCCGCGGCGCTGCGAGGCGCAAATTGGCGGCGATCGTGCCGTGCAGCAGGAACACGTCCTGCGGCACGTAGGCCACCTGATCGCGCCAGGTCCGTCGGTTCTTGGCGGTGATCTCGACGCCGTCCGCCAGGATCATGCCGGAGGTCGGCTCGAGCAGCCCAAGCAGCATGTCGGCGATCGTGCTTTTGCCCGAGCCGGACGGCCCGATCAGGGCCGTCACCTTGCCGGCGGGAAGGCCGAAGGTGATACCGCTCACCACCGGCCTTCCGTCGCCCCCTCCATCGCGGTCGCCATAAACGAACGAGACGTCGCGAATGTCGAGGCCGGTATCGAGCGAAAGCCTGGCGCCCTGTGCGGTATCGCCCGGCTCCGTCTCGCGCTCCGCATCGAAGCGCGCCTGAAGGGCCTGCATGGCGGTGTATGCCGGCAGATTGATCAGCACCTGTTGCGCCTGCGTCTGCATATCCATGAAGCGCGGCGCGACCCGCATGAAGACCAAGAGCAGCACGACGATTTCGGCAAGCGACAGGTGGAAGCGCACCAGCGCGATGTAGATGAACAGGCTGAGGCCGATCACGCTCGCAACCTGGAACAGCGCGGTGCCGATGGTGCTGTTGCGGACATAGGCGATGTTGTCCGCCTTCATCTTCTCCAGCGTCGCGCGGAGCTGCGCGAAATAGCTGGCCTCGACGTTCAGGCTCTTGGCCACCTTGATGCCGCCAAGGAACTCCGAGACCGTGCGGTACTGATCCTGTCGGCTGCCGGTCAGCACGCGGCCGTATGCGGTGGCGCGGGCACGGAAGGGCTGCAGGGCAACGAACAACAGCACGCCGACGAGGATGGCGAAGGACGTCATCACCGGCGAGATGAACAGCGACACCACGAGATAGCCCGCGAGCAGCAGCGTCGTCTGGGCAAGCATCAGCAGCGAGAAGGCGGCCGCCTGCACCCTGTCGATGTCGCCGGTCAGCGCGTGGTCGAGATCGGAGCCGCGCATGCGGGTGAAGACCCCCCAGCGCGCCTTGCCGATGCTCTCGAACAGGTTCATGCGCACGCGGTTGACGAAGTCGTAGAGCAGCCGCGCCATATAGAGCGACTTGAAGCGGGTGAACATCGCCTGCAGCGCCACCAGTCCGACGAGCAGGCAGAGCACCGTCGCCAGCGACAGCGCTCCGGCAGGCACAAGCCATTGCAGGGCGCCCGGCACCCGCACGGCGAAATCCTGGTCGGCATTGCCGATCAGATGCAGGAGCGGGATGAGCAACAGGATCGAAAGGCCCTCGGTCAGGCTTCCCAGGACGAGGAAGGCCAGTGCCGTCAGCGTGCGTCGCCCGCCGAGATGCGCCATCACGGCGCCGAAGCCGGCGACGTCCCGGAAAACGGAGAGGCGAAGTTTCGAGGACCAGGCCATACCTCTGCTCACCTTGCCTGCGTGCCGGCCGTCAGGTCGTTCTCGATCAAGGCGACAGCCTCGCCGATCCGTTCCAGGCCTGCCGGCACCTCAAGCCGGCGGACGCCTGTTTTGGTGGCAAGCTGCGCGCATTGGCTGAGATGCATGGATGCGAAATCGGCAACCAGCGCCTGCCGGCCGAACCGGGTGATGTAGGAGAACTTGATGATCGCCGGCAGGGCGCCGGCGGCCGGCAGCGGAGTGATCGCCGCCCGCTCGCCGCGCTCCAGCACATAGATCCGGGCCGCCGGCACGGCTTCGCGGGCAAATCCGTCATGCAAACGATGCTGCGCCTTGTCGATCTGCGGATGCACCTGCGGCCGCACCTCCGCTTGTGCAATCCTGATGGCGTCGGCGGCATCCGTTGCAAGCTTGAGCTGCGGGAAACCGGGCAGGATCATCGGTTGGCTAGGATCGGACAGGTCAAGCGCCACGACATCGTCGGTAAGCAGAAGGTGACCGGCGCGGATCATCGCGCCCGCCGTGGTCGACTTGCCGGCGCCCTTGTCGCCCATGAAGATCACGCTTTGGCAACCCACGGCGATCGCGCTGGCATGCAGGACCAGCAAGCCGCGCTGATGTAGGGCGAGCGCCAGCACCGGACCCAGGAGCGGGAAGGCCAGCAGCGGATCGTCGACGCCCGGTGCCGGATCGACATCGATCCTGGATGCATCGCTGATCAGGAAGGTGCCGACGGCTTGCCAGGACAGATATTGACGCGTCGGCTCGAAGCGGAAGGCGGTTCCGCCTTCCGTGGGTCTGGCAAAGTCGACCGGCCCGACGGCGATCACGATATCGGGTGCCGTGGGCGCGGCTGGCTGCAGTTCCGGCAACGCCACATCCGAGCCGATCGTCAGGCCATAGGCCTTGTAGAATCGGCGGATGCGCCCGCGCCCGGCTTCGGGTCCAGCATCGGTTTCTGGCTCGGTGGCCGGCGCGGCGGCTGAAACATTCATGCCGGGTTCCCCGCGGGCTGGATCTGCCGCAGCCAGAGCGACAGCGAGATCGAGCGCCAGACATATTGCACATCGAGCGGCGCGGCCTCGTCCGGCTTATCGAGCAGCCGCGCATAGGCGGCGTTGACCTCGCCCAGGTTGACGTAGGGCGCGATGCGATCGCCATCCGAAACCAGCATCGCGTCCATCAGGTCGCGATGGTTGCCGAGCATGCCCTTGACCAGGTTGGCGGTGAAATCGATCTTGTCCCGCCGCCACTGCACCGCCGGCGGCAGCACGCCTTCCATCGCCCGGCGCAGCACATGGCGGCCGAAGCCGTTATGCAGCTTTTCCGCGCCGGGCAGCGCCAGGCAGAATTCGACCAGCGGCTTGTCCCAGAACGGATAGCGCGGTTCGACACCGAAATTGGCCGCCGCCTTGTCCAGCACCTCGAAAGCGTGCGGCACCAGCCCGGTCGAGAGCACCCAGCGATGGGTGAGCGCCTCGCTGGCGCTGACGCTCGACGGCATGTAGCCGGAACGGTGGAAGCGCTCGACGAGGTCGGTGCGCCGGGCGAGCTCGGCGTTGACCAGGCCGCCCCAGGCGGGGACGCGTGCCTGCGCGGCGGGCCCCGGCCGCAGCCTGGACAGAAGCCGGTTCATCCGGCTTCTCCACCTGGCGATCCGCCATGCCGGCCCGTAGATGGTCAGGAATCTGAAATACATGGCGAGCATGCCTTCGCCGTAGATGCCGGAGGCGCCGTGAAGCTCGCGCCACAGTGCCAGCCATCGGCCCGCGTTGGCGAGCTCATGCAGCAGTCCATACCCATGCGAAACGACCTCGTCGCCGCCATGGCCGTCGAGCAGCACCTTCACCCCCTTGGCGCCCGCTGTCCGGTAGATGCTGCGGGTCAACGACAGGCCAGGCGCCAGGAACGTCCCTCCCTGTTCCTCCAGGATGCGCTCGAACTCGGCGAAAGGCGCGTAGTTGCCGACGGAAATCATCGTGCCGTCGAGTCGGTGCCGGTCGAGCACCGCGTCGATGAATGGCTTCTCATCCATCGGCGAGCCCTTCTCGAAGACCAGCGAGAAGGTCTTGAGTCTCGGTCTGCGCTCCGCAGCCGCCCGCAGGCCGGCGACGCCGGCGATCGAAGACGAATCGAGGCCGCCGCTCAGCATCGCGCCGATGGCAGTGGTGCCGCGCATCCGGTTTCGCACCGACTGTGAGAAGAGATGCCTGAATTCCTCAGCCGCATCCGAGCGAAGCGGCCTTGGCGAAGGCTCGATCTGCCAGTAGCGGCGAAGCGTCACCCGGCCGTCCGTCACCGTCAGGATGTGGCGGGCCGGCAGGCGGAAGATTTCGGCATAGTGGGTCGACTGCGGATCGTCGGGCAGTCCGGCAAGGAAGCCGGAAATCTGATGCTCGCTGATGCGCGTGCCGATGCCGTCCAGAGCCAGCAGGGGGCCGATCTCCGAGGCAAACGCGAAGCGCCTGGCGCTCGCGTGGTAATAGAATGGTTTGATGCCGAAATGGTCGCGGGCGCAAAACAGCGCTCGGCGCTCGGCATCCCAGATCGCGAAGGCGAAATCGCCTTGCAGATAGGTCGGACAGGCATCGCCCCATTTCAGGTAAGCGCGCACAAGAAGCATCGCGTCGGCCGCCGCGTGGTCACGTATGCCGAGACGCGCCAAAAGCTCCTCCCGATTGTCCAGCCGGCAATCCGCCGTGATGGCGAGCTTGCCGTTGGCCATCGTCAGCGGGCCGGGGCCGTCTTCGCCCGTCGTGTCGAGCCAGGCATGGCCGAGCGCCGCGCTTCCATCCGCCCACCACGAGCTGCCGTCGCGCGCCCGGTGGCGCATGCGCGCGAGCATCTGTTGGATGTCGGCGGCTGCGGCAGGCCTGCCGTCCTCCCTCGACAGAATTCCGGCGACGCCGCTCATCGTCTACGGTCCGTGATCGACAAGATGGTTGAACCCGCTGATCGAGCCGCCGAGCACGATGTGGTTGCCGCTGACCAGCCAGGCATGTGCCTTGAGCTCGGCTCCGGTGTCGCGCTCGATGCCGATGCGGATCTTGGAGGCATTGCCCTGGCGGGCAAGCAGATAGTGTCCGGCGAGAGCCTGGGTGAGGCAGCTGGCGCCGGGCACAAACCGTGCGGCAGCGGCGACGCCCCAGGCGATGCGCCTGAGTTCGCCCGTGCTCGCCGCGCCTTTGGCATCAAGCCGCGTCACCAGGCCACGCACATGGTTGTAGGAGAAAACGGTCAGCCCCAGCCGCACGGCGCCGACCACCGCCAGGCAGCGCATCAAGAACAGCATCTCCGCGCCGCTCAGCGAGAGGACCCTAGACCAGTTCCTCATGGTGGAGCCTCGCAAGCCCAGCTTCGATCAGCCCCTTGAGTAGGCCCTCGGCATCGGCCTTGCAGCGCCCGGCATCGACATCGTAGCGCGCAAGCATGGCGTTCTTTATGTCGAGGATCGACCGCGGCTCCTGGATAAGTTCCCAGATATAGGCGCCGACGCCGTTCAGGCTGTAGTAGATGTTGGACTTGAGATGGAGCAGCGCCAGTCCGTTGCCGAATTCGCAGGCCACCGCATCGCTGGTCGCGACCACGCGGTCGTGGTCAGATGGGTTCCAGTGCATCCTAAAACCTCATTGTTGAACGCCACGCGTCTTCAAGCCTGACCGGATCGGTTGCCTGCGATCGCCGGACAGGAAGCCGGGGGAACAGGGTCCCCCGGCCCATCTGTTCAAAGGGGCGCCCGGAGCCCCAACTCCGACATGCCCGGACGCCCTCAGCCTCAAGAGAAGGTAAGCTGGTCGAAAGGCGTGTGTGCGGGAAATGCTGCGTCC
>NZ_RZSL01000830.1:0-2084 GCF_003997355.1 Mesorhizobium sp. M1E.F.Ca.ET.041.01.1.1
GTTCTGGGCCTTCTTGAACGGCGCGCTGTTCGTCGGCTACATCGTGCTGGGCCACCGCATCGCCCAGACCGGCATCGGCATCGCAGGTCTCGGCACCGCCATGGCGATCGCGTTCCTCGTCGTGCTGCCGGTGGGCTTCAGCGAGGCGCTGCCCGCTTTTTCGGCCCCGCAACTGCTCGTCGCCGCGATCGGCGTTGGCGTCTGCTCCTCGGTCATCCCCTATATCTGCGACCAGCTCGCCATGGCCCGGCTGCCACGCGCCAGCTTCGCTTTGATGCTCTCGCTTTTGCCGCTCACCGCGACGCTGATCGGCGTCATTGTGCTGAGGCAGGTTCCCAGCCTCACCGACTGCCTCGGCATCGCACTGGTCGTCGCGGGCGTCGCCATGCACAAGCCGGCGGCCAACGCGTAGCCAAATCGCGTTATGCCAGCTTCTCTTTTAGAAACTCGACCGTCCTCCCCCAGGCGAGATCGGCCGCCTTCCTATCGTAACGCGCGGCCGAGGTGTCATTGTTGAAGGCGTGGTTGACGCCGTCATAGACATAGACCGTGTATTCGACATGCGCAGCATCGAGCGCCTTCTTGTAGGCATCGATGCCGACGTCGATGCGTTCGTCCAGCCCGGCATAATGCAACAGCAGCGCCGCCTTGATCTTCGGCACATCCTCGGCCTTCGGCTGCATGCCGTAATAGGCGACGCCGGCGTTGAGGTCAGGCGCATTGACGGCGAGCGCGTTCACCGTGCCGCCGCCCCAGCAGAACCCGACCGCGCCGACCTTGCCGTTGCCGTCCTTCAGGCCCTTGAGGTACGCGACCGTCGCGACGCCGTCGGCCGTGACTTGGCTAGCGTCGAGCTTGGCGAACATGTCGCGCGCCTTGTCCTCGTCGGCGGGCGTGCCGCCGAGCGGCGACAGGAAATCGGGCGCCAGCGCGATGAAGCCTTCCAGCGCCACGCGCCGGGCGACATCGCGGATATGCGGATTGAGTCCCCGATTCTCGTGGACGACGATAACGGTACCGGGCTTGCCAGACTGGCCCGCCGGCTTGACCAGATAGCCCTTCATCTCGCCGCTGCTGCCCGGATAGGCGATGTCCTCACCCTTCACACGCCGATCGTCCTCGGCGACGATCGCCGCCTGGGCCGAATTCGCCGCCAGCATCGGTGCGATCGCAGCGGCCGCCGCGCCCGATCCGGCGAGCCTGGTCAATTGCTCCATGAAGCGGCGTCGGTCGAGGGTCAAATGCGTGTACTCGTCATAGGCATCGATCATCGCCTGAGTGATGATGGGCTGCGTGATGACAGGCCTGGCTGAAGGTTCGGTCATGGTTCTCCCCGTGACTGTGTGATGCGCAAGATAGGGTTGAAGCTCGCCCGGTCCAGTCACGGACGGGTGACCGTCTGGCCGGATCGTTCGTTCATCGGCACGCTTCCCTCTCGGCGGATACCGCCAAGGCGGGTCATCACGTTTTGGTCATTTCCGAAAGCCTTGATGGTGCTGTCACATTAGGAAGGGAAGCTGCCGATACGGTCGCGCCCGATCCAGACGACGAAAAGGGGAATGCCATGAACGTTCAGGATATCGTCAACACCGTTTCGCAGAAGGCGGGGCTCGACCAACCAACCACCGAGAAGGTCGTCGGCACCATCTTCTCCGTGCTCGAGCACGAAGCGGAAGGCACCAGCGTTTCGTCCTTCTTCGATCAGATCCCGGGCGCCGATGCGCTGGCCCAGAAATACGATGTGATGGCCGCCGGCGCCGCGGCTGGTTCGGGTGGCGGCTTGCTGTCTTCGCTGCAGGGAGCGTTGGGCGGCGTGCTCGGCGAAAAGGCAGGCGCATTGATCAACGGCGTCGCGGCACTGAAAGAGTCCGGCCTCGACATGGCGCAGATCCGGCAGGCCGGCGAGACTTTGATCAAGCAGGCCGAAGCGGCTGCCGGCCCCGACCTCACCAACCAAGTGCTCGGTCAAGTGCCCAGCCTGAGGAGCCACCTTGGCCTTTGAGCTCAACCCGGCGCCTTACTTCGGCAGCGTGTAGGCCATCACGTAGTCGCCCGGCTTGGTGCCGACCGAGCCGTGACCGCCG
>NZ_RZSL01000831.1:0-2083 GCF_003997355.1 Mesorhizobium sp. M1E.F.Ca.ET.041.01.1.1
GTGCCCCCCCAGATTTACACCTCGACACACGGGTTACAGCGGAACCACCTTGCCCTCGGCCAGCGTCACCCGCCGGTCCATGCGCGAGGCCAGCTCGTGATTGTGGGTGACGATCAACGCCGCCAGCCCCGATTGCCTGACAAGCGCCTCCAGCGCGTCGAAGACATAGGAGGCGGTCGTCGGATCGAGATTGCCGGTCGGCTCGTCGGCGAGAAGCACCAGCGGCGCGTTGGCGACGGCGCGCGCGATCGCCACGCGCTGCTGTTCGCCGCCGGAAAGCTCGGCCGGCCGGTGCTGCGCGCGCTTGCCGATCTGCATGTAGTCGAGAAGCTGTGCCGCCCGCTCCGACGCCTCCTTGGGGGGAAGTCCCTTGATCAACTGCGGCATCATGATGTTTTCGATGGCCGAGAACTCCGGCAGCAGATGATGGAACTGATAGACGAAGCCGATATCGTTGCGGCGGATCGCCGTGCGTTCTTCGTCGGAGAGCCGGCCACAGGCACGGCCGGCAAGGATCACGTCCCCCGCGTCCGGGCGCTCGAGCAGTCCCGCCGTATGCAGCAAGGTCGACTTGCCGGAGCCCGATGGCGCCACCAGCGCCACCATCTCGCCGCGACGCAGCGAAAAGTCGGCGCCGTTGAGAATAGTCAGCTTGCGGGGCCCCTGGACATAGTGCCGCTCGACGCCCTTCAGCTCGATAATGGCTTCGGCCATCACTCGTACCTCAAGGCTTCGACCGGATCGAGCCTAGCCGCCCGCCAGGCAGGAAACAGCGTGGCCAGGAAGGATAAGGCGAGCGCCATGATAACGACATAGGTGGTCTCGCGCGGATCCATCTTCGCAGGCAGTTGGCTGAGGAAATAGAGCTCGGGATTGAACAGGATCCTGCCGGTCATCCAGGAGAAGAACTGGCGGATCGATTCGATGTTGAGGCAGATGACCACGCCGAGCAGCACGCCGGCGATGGTCCCGGTCACGCCGATCGCGGCCCCCGTCATCAGGAAGATGCGCAGGATCGCGCCGCGCGAAGCCCCCATCGTGCGCAGGATGGCGATGTCATGGCCCTTGTCCTTCACCAGCATGACGAGGCCGGAAATGATGTTGAGCGCCGCCACCAGCACGATCAGCGTCAGGATCATGAACATGACGTTGCGCTCGACCTGCAGCGCCGAGAAGAAGGTCTCGTTGCGCTGGCGCCAGTCGACGAGGTCGATCGGCCGCTGCGCCGCCTGTTCGACCAGCGGCTTCAGCGCGTCGACATTGTCGGGGTTGTCGACATAGATCTCGATGGTCTGCGCCCGCCCGTCCATGTTGAAATAGAGCTGCGCTTCCGAAAACGGCATGTAGACGATCGAGCTGTCATATTCCGACATGCCGACCTCGAAGATCGCCGTGATCTTGTAGCCCTTCATGCGCGGCGTGGTGCCGAGCGGGGTGACGTCGCCTTCCGGCGAGATCAGCGTGATCGTGTCGCCGAGCACGAGGCCGAGATTCTCGGCCATGCGCTTGCCGATCGCCACACCTTCGCCGGTATCGAAGCCTTCCAGCGTACCCTGCTTGATGTTGCCGGACACGATCGCGATCTTGCCGAGATCTTCGCCGCGGATGCCGCGCACCAGCGCGCCCACACCGCCGCCGACATTGCCCTGCGCCAGCACCTGTCCGTCGATCAGCGGGATGGCGTATTTGACGCCGGCAACGCCGTTGATGCGGCTCGCCACCTGGGCGTAGTCCTCCAGCGGCGAATCGAGCGGCTGCACGATCAGATGGCCGTTGACGCCGAGGATGCGGGTCAGCAGCTCGGCGCGAAAACCGTTCATCACCGCCATGACGACGATCAGCGTCGCGACGCCAAGCATGATGCCGAGGAACGAGATCGAGGCGATGACCGAGATCACCGTCTCCTTGCGGCGCGAACGCAGGTAGCGCCACGCCACCATGCGCTCGAAGCCTGAAAAGGCGCCTGCCGACTTTCGGGCTGCAGCCGCCTCGCTCATCAGGCTATACCCAGGCGCTTCTTGGCCTCGGCGATCGGCAGCGTCTCACGCTCTCCGCTGCGGCGGTTCTTGATCTCGACCTCCCC
>NZ_RZSL01000832.1:0-2079 GCF_003997355.1 Mesorhizobium sp. M1E.F.Ca.ET.041.01.1.1
CACCAAGGCAGCGGCCCGTTTTCGTCAAAATAACCGCCGGTCGGCCCGCCCGCATCCAGCGTCGCCAGGCGCACGACGATCTCGGCCGCCTGCTGCACCGTGCGGTGGCCTTTGTGCCCGTTGAGATCCGTCGCGGTGTAGCCGGGAGCGGCGGCGTTGACCGTGATGCCGCGCGGCGCAAGCTCCCTGGCGAAGGCCACCGTTATGGCATTGAGCGCCGTCTTCGAGCTGCCATAGCCCATGACAATGGGTGACTGACTCTCGCCAGCCGCACGAGCGATCGAGCCGAGATAGCTGCTGACCATGACGATGCGTGCGGCGGGCGATGCCGAAAGCAGCGGCAGGAATGCCTGGGTGACGCGGACCGGCCCGAAGACGTTGACGTCATAGGTGGCCTTCATGTCGACGACATCTTCCCGGCTCGGCGGCCGTTCGTAACGGCCGTCCGGGCCGAGCGCGTCGACATATCCTGGGGCGATGCCGGCATTGTTGACCAGCACATCGAGGCTGGGTGTCCACGCCGCGACGGTCTTGGACGCGGCCGCGACGCTCTCGTCGCTGGTGACGTCGAGCTCGAGCCATTCGGCGTCGAACCCTTCGCCGCGCAGCGCTTCTGACGCGGCCGTACCGCGCTTCGAGTCCCGGGCGCCGAGCCAGACCTTGAACCCAATCGCCGCCAACCGGCGGGCAGTCTCGAGGCCGATGCCCTTGTTGGCGCCGGTCACTAGCGCATTCTTCCGTGTCGTCATATCCATCTCCTTTGCAGAGACCTAGAAATGACGTGAACCGGTCGGTTTCGCGCGCCGAAAGCTCTCATCCTCTTGCCTAATCCTGTCGGGTGCGCGCTTGCGCGTCACTTGGGTGCGCGCTTGCGCGTCACTTGGGTGCGCGCTTGCGCGTCACTAGGTGCGCGCTTGCGCGTCACCTCGTTGCGCGGCTTGCGCGGATCGGCAATGCTGAACCAATGAACGAGGCGCTCCAGGAGTTGATCGCAATTGCCGGCCGCCACGCGCGTGGACGGCGGACAAGGACGGCCGTTCCGCGCGTCACGATCGGCCGTAGCGAGGTTCCGACGCCGCCGCTGCCCGAGCTTTGCCAGCCGACCGCCCTGTTCGTGCTGCAGGGCACGAAATCGGTGCTGATCGGCGATCGAACGCTTCGCTACGGCGCCGGCAGCTGTTTCGTCTATGCGGTCGAGACGCCCGCCACCAGCCAGTTGATCGAGGCGAGCGCCGCCCATCCTTATATGGCCATTGCTTTCAGCCTCGATATCGAGCTGATCGCCACATTGCTCATCGACCACAAGCCGGCGGCCGGCGGCGACGACTTCGTGACCTATCCCGCCGATGACGAGCTGCTCGACGCGTGGCGCCGGATGCTGCGGCTGCTCGACAGGCCGAACGAGATCCCCGTGCTCGCGCCCATGCTCGAACGGGAGATCGCGTTTCGGCTGCTGCAAGGCCCGCAGGGCGCAAAGCTGCGCCAGCTCGCCCGCGCCGACGGCCGCCTGTCACAGATCCGCCGCGCCACCCAGTGGATACGTACGCACTACAACGAGCCGATCGATGTGACGGAGCTGGCCGCGCTCACCCATATGAGCAACGCCGCGTTTCACCGCCACTTCAAGGCAGCGACCGCCATGAGCCCGATCCAGTATCAGAAGCAGGTCCGTCTGCTCGAGGCCCGCCATCTGCTCATCGCACAGCCGGGCAACGCCGCGCGTGTCGCCTTTACCGTCGGCTACGAAAGCGCCTCCCAGTTCAGCCGTGAATATGCGCGGCAGTTCGGCTTGCCTCCGGCCCGTGACGCCGCGCGGCTCCTGGCGAGGGGCGAGGCGCCCACGCTGGAAGTTGACTAGCTAGATCGCCTCAAGCCGCCAGCAGAATCTTCTTCATGAATCCCCGGTTTGGAACGAACGCATCCTAACCCGAAAAAGCGCGAGCCGTTCCGGCCTCACGAGAGGTTTAGGCTTGCGTGATGGCATCCTGCGCCGGCCGGAAAACACGGCCGCCGGCTGGTTCCCGCTCATGGATTCGAACCACGATTCACGCCTTCAAAGGGCGCTGTCCTACCATTAGA
>NZ_RZSL01000833.1:0-2075 GCF_003997355.1 Mesorhizobium sp. M1E.F.Ca.ET.041.01.1.1
TTTTCACACCCTGCGTGTCGAGCACGCCGCGGATGATGTGATAGCGGACGCCCGGCAGATCCTTGACGCGGCCGCCGCGGATCATGACCACCGAGTGCTCCTGAAGGTTATGGCCTTCGCCCGGGATATAGCCGATCACTTCGAAACCATTGGTCAGGCGGATCTTGGCCACCTTGCGCAGCGCCGAGTTCGGCTTCTTCGGCGTCGTGGTGTAGACGCGCGTGCAGACGCCCCGCTTCTGCGGGTTCTGCTGCATGGCCGGGACCTTGTTGCGCTTCACCGGCGCCAGGCGCGGCTTGCGGATCAGCTGGTTGACGGTAGGCATTAAACCCTCTTGTCTCTCAATTCCGTGTCTTGCCCTGTCAGGGCCGCTCAAAGCGCCATTTCCATACGTAAATTCGGGCAAAACACCGCGTCTCGCGGTCCTGCCCGAACAAATTGCAGAGGAAGCGGAAGCCGCTTCATGCGCGCCGGAAATGTCTTTTCGCTCGTAAAACGAACCCTGTTTGAGACAAACTCCAAAGCGCGTCGCCTCGGAAAGGCAAGTCTCACATCGGTTCTGACGGGGCGGCTTCTACTCGCAAGGCCACTATCCGTCAACCCCGAAGCAGCAAATATTGCGCCCAATTCGAGGCTTGGCAGCCATGCGGAAAACGCATGTAATTTTCTTGCGTCTTTTTTCAAGAGCGGGGAAGAAAGTGACCGGCTTTCGGCTGTCCTATGCACCGGCTTCATGCCAAAAGGCGGCATGAAGAGGAGAAACCCCCTCACCCGGCCGAATCTCGGCCAAAAAAGGAATCGGCCCGTGAACGACAACGAAGAGCGCCCGGTCACCATCATCACCGGCCGGGTGTGGAAGAAGAAGGGCGGCAAGCCGGAGGGCGTCCATGTGATGCTGGTCGCGCCGGACGACGATTCGGCGGTGCGCCGCGCGCTCGAATCGCTCGCCGCCGAAGGCTATGCCGAGGCCGAGCTCGACCAGATCGGCGACATGGACGGCGCGCCCGACGAGGAGCCGCATCTGTCGGCCTATCAGGGCGCGCTGGAAGGCGAGGTCTCGATCGTCACCTTCGAAGAACCGATCTGATCAACCAAGGCCGCGACGTCGGCAGCAACGCATTATCCCGGCTTGCCGGGCCGCTTCCTCCTGCCTAGAAACATCCACCTCTTCCAATTCGGAGTTCCCATGACCAGCAATCCCATCAGGCTCGGTATCGTCGGCGTGGGAAAGATCGTCCGCGACCAGCACCTGCCCGCCCTGGCGAAGGACGCCGACTACCGGCTTGCGGCCGCGGCCAGCCGCCACGGCAAGGTCGACGGCATTCCGAATTATCCGACGATCGAGGCGATGCTCGACGCCGAGCCCGGCCTGGACGCGGTTTCACTCTGCATGCCGCCGCAGTTCCGTTACGACGCGGCGCGCGCCGCCCTCGAAGCGAAGAAGCACGTCTTCATGGAGAAGCCACCGGGCGCCACCGTCAGCGAGGTCGAAGACCTGAAGGCGATTGCCGCGAAAAACGGCGTCTCGCTCTTTGCGAGCTGGCATTCGCGCTACGCGCCGGCGGTCGAGGCCGCGCGCGCCTTCCTCGCCTCGGCCACGATCAGCTCGGCCGCCATCAACTGGAAGGAAGATGTGCGCCGCTGGCACCCGAACCAGGAATGGATCTGGGCGCCGGGCGGCTTCGGCGTATTCGATCCCGGCATCAACGCGCTGTCGATCGCAACCCACATCCTGCCGCCGATGTTCATCACCTCGGCCGTGCTCGACTTTCCCGAGAACCGCGCGTCGCCGGTGGCGGCGCATGTCACCTTCCGCACCTCGAACGGGCTGCCGGTGACGATGGAACTCGATTGGCTGCAGACCGGCCCGCAGAGCTGGGACATCCTGGCCGAGACGGACAAGGGCAACATGGTGCTTTCGGGCGGCGGCGCAAAGCTCGCCGTCGACGGCAAGATCATCCATGACGAGCCGGAAGCCGAATATCCGATGCTCTACAAGCGTTTCGCCGAGATCGTGCGTGCCGGCGTCTCCGATGTCGACCTCGCGCCGCTGCAGCATGTCGCCGATGCCTTCA
>NZ_RZSL01000834.1:0-2062 GCF_003997355.1 Mesorhizobium sp. M1E.F.Ca.ET.041.01.1.1
CCGCCGATCGCGTCGGCGTCGATCTCGAGATCGGCGAAACTGCCGGTATAGGTCACATCCTGGCCCTTGGGTTCCAACTGCCCGGCGGCCCTTGCCGCATAGAACAGCTCGGCCGGATCGGAATCATCTGCCGGGTCGGTCTGGCCCGACAATCCTTCGGCCTGCAGCGAAACGCGTCGGGGCAGGGGCCAGGACAGCCTGACCGTCGCGTGCAGCTTGTCCCAGTCGATCCAAAGCGGCGGCATGCCTGGCGCCAAGGTTCTGAGTGGTCCCCTGACATCGGCCGCCGGCGACAATGGCTGCGTGATCTGGGCGACGGCATTGAAGTTGCCGGTGGAGGCGGCGATGTTCTTGGCGTCATCCTGATAGGCCAGGCTGTCGCAGGAGACAGTGAAGCTCAGCGGATAACCGCTGACGGCAAGGTTGGCGCAACCGGCGGCGATGCCTTTGGCCTCGAGTTTAGCCGATGCCTGGTCGGCCTCGGTCTTGACCCGGCCGGCGAGATAGAACCAGCCGGCGCTGTAGAGCGCGAACAGCACCAGGATGAACGCGGCAAGCCAGAACAGCCGGCGGCGAGGTTTGCGCGATCGCTCGTCACTTGACGTCATGCTGCGGCTCTCGTTACCCCTCGTGCAGCGAGCGGGCTGTTAATTCCACGCACAACAGCGGGGACAGAAGAAGCACCTTACCGGTGCGATGTCGTCACTCGAGTGCAATCAGGCTTGGCGATATGGGCGATTTTTGGGTTTTTGGCTATGGGTCGCTGATCTGGCGGCCGGGATTCGCACATGTCGAGACGCGGCGCGCCCGTCTTTACGGCTATCGCCGGTCGCTTTGCGTCTATTCCTTCGTGCATCGCGGCACGCGTGAAAGACCGGGCTTGGTGCTTGGCCTCGACCGAGGCGGCTCCTGCATCGGCCTCGCCTTTCGCGTGCCCGGCGATTTGCGGAACGAAGTGCTTTCCTATCTGCGCGAACGCGAGCTGGTGACCAACGTCTATCTCGAACGCATGCTCGATGTCCGGCTCGATGGAAACGCGGCGGGAGGAGGCCGAACGGTCGAGGCGGTCGCCTACATCGTCGATCGCGCGCATGAGCAATATGCCGGCGGGCTCGACGCCAGCCATGCCGCGGCAGTCGTGCGCGGCGCCGTCGGCCAATCGGGCAGGAACGAAGACTATGTCTTGAGCACGCTCGAACACCTGGAGGCGCTTGGCATTCGCGACCACTGGCTGGAGCAGGTGGGGCGGCGGGTAGCGCCTTCGTGACGGCCTGGCCCGATCAAAAAGCAAAACCATGCCTTTGACCTCGGCAGGGCACGACCTAGCTTATCGGCAATCCATTCCCCCCTTGGGCGTTCCGGCCCATCCCAGCATCACGGAGATCAATCTTGCAGAAACGCCGTCTCGGTCACACCGACCTTTCCATCGCGCCGCTGGTTCTGGGGGGCAACGTGTTCGGCTGGACCGCCGACGAGAAGACGTCCTTCGACCTCCTCGACCGCTTTGCGGAGGCCGGCCTCAATGCCGTCGACACCGCCGACGCCTATTCGCGCTGGGCTCCGGGCAACAAGGGCGGCGAATCCGAAACCATCATCGGCAACTGGATGAAGAGCCGCGGCAACCGCGACAGAATAGTCGTCATCACCAAGGTCGGTTCCGACATGGGGCAGGGCAGGCGGGATTTGTCCGCGGCCTATATCGAGAAGGCGGTCGATCAATCGCTGAAGCGGCTGCAGACCGATGTCATCGACCTTTATCTGTCGCATTGGCCGGACCCGGCCACGCCTTACGAGGAAACGCTCGGCGCCTATCAGCGCCTGCTCGAGAAGGGCAAGATCCGCTATCCGGGCGGCTCCAACCTCGATGCCGGGCAATTGCGCGCGGCGCTCGACGTCGCCAGCTTGCGGGGCCTGCCTCGTTATGAGGTTCTGCAGCCCGAATACAATTTGTACGACCGCTCCTCGCTGGACGGCGCGCTGCTCGACCTCTGCAAGGCGGAGGGCCTTGGCGTCATCACCTATTTCAGCCTCGCCAAGGGGTTCCTGAGCGGCAAATACCGCG
>NZ_RZSL01000835.1:0-2061 GCF_003997355.1 Mesorhizobium sp. M1E.F.Ca.ET.041.01.1.1
CATAGGTCTCGCCGCGAAGATCCAGCACGACAAGCGAATGGGGCCACATCAGCGCGTTCGGGATAATCAGCGCCGCGCCTTTTCCCGACCTTGGCGGTCCGATGACGAAGCCGCCGACGTCATCGCCGTCGATCCAAAGTTTCTTGCCGCCGCGAACTCTGGGGCGCGTCAGGCGCAATTTGCCGGTGCGCCGATCGCGGTGCGGGGCAAAGACGTTGACCAGTCTGCCGCCGGCTCGTCCGATGAAGATGCCCCTCGGCTTCAGAAGGCCAGCCCGGCGAACGTCCGCCATCGACATGAATTTTGCGTCGTTGCGCCTGGGCGGCCGCACCAAGAATGCGATCGCGAGCGGCAGGAGGAAGCCGAATAGGGCCGCGGCGCCGGCGTATTGAAGCTTTGCGAGGAGTCCAGCCTCCAGATCCGCCCAGGCGTAGCCGAAGACTGGCCGCGGGTCCGCATTGATACTGTCGAAGAGAAAATGCGATCCGGTCCTGTACCAGTCGGTCGCCGCGTATGCGACCACAAATGCCAAGGCGCCCAGCGCCACAGCCATCAACGCCAGAAAGATCCTGCCGGCGATCTTTTCCATGGTGCGCCCCCGTCAGATCGTCTGAGCCTTCGTGAACTTGATTTCGCTGATCGATCGGCTTCCGCCTTCGCCGCGCACCATCTGCACGACGACCGGGATCACCTCGCGCAAATAGTCGAGGATCTCGCTGCGAGAGAGCCCGACATTTCCTTGCATGACCATGAGGGCCAGGCGCTCATAGGCCGAACGGGCCGAATTGGCGTGAACGGTTGTCAGCGAACCCGGATGACCGGTGTTGATGGCTTGCAGGAAGGAAAATGTCTCGGCACCTCGTAACTCGCCGAGCAGCAACCGGTCGGGCCGCATGCGCAATGACGCCTCGAGCAGCTGTTGCGGCGTAACCCTGGCAAGGCCCTGGTCACCTTTCGAGGCAAGCAGCGTCACGGTGTTGCCAGTTGCCGGCTTGAGTTCGCGCGTATCCTCGATGGTTATGATGCGCTCATGAGAGGGGATGATTTTCAACAACGCATTGAGGAAGGTTGTCTTGCCGGTCGACGTGCCGCCGGAGACAACTACGGAAATCCGATTGCGAACCGCGTATTGCAGAAATTCCAACGGCGAGGTGTCATGCAGCATCTCGGCGAGCTGCTTTTCTTCAGCCGAGAGCGCCAGGCCGCTGCCCACCTCGGTCTGTTCGAAGGCGCCCATCTTGGCATAGTCGCCAAGCGTCATGTCCATGATGACTTGCTTGCGGATGGAGATCGCGCCGCCATCGGGTGCGGCCGGCGGCAGCACGCATTGAAACCGCTCGCCTGAGGGGAGAGCGGCCGACAAGACCGGGGTGACTTCGTTGACGACCTGGTTGGTGGCCGAAGCGACGCCGACCGAGACCGAGCGGATCCAGTTTCTGGTGAGCTCGCGTTTGACGACGTACTCCATCTCCTTTGCACCCAGGCGCTCAATGAAAACTTCGCCGGGTCGGTTGATGGCGATTTCGGAAACCGATTCTTCCTCCATATAGGGCCAGATCGGTTCCAGTTCGGCGCGTAGCACCGGTGCGCGCGCCCAGGGGTCCGGCCTAGGCTGCACATTCATCGGGCCGGAGTCCCATACTCTGGATAGTCCGGATCAGCCTCAGCCTTCGGCGTCATGAAGAGCGGCGTCGGATCGAGCGCTCTTGCCGGCTTGCCGCCGCGCTTCAGTCGCGCCAGTTCCTCTTCTACCGGATCGGCATAGAGCTCGGAAAAATCCAGATCCCGGCGCACGAACACGACGATCGGCGTGCCCTGGTCAACGTAGATGGTCGGCGGGATGTTTTGTGTGTCGCGGAACGCCTCTTGCGCCAGCTGCTGCAGCGCCGTCGAGGATTTTTCGAAGGCGATGCCGCGGGCGTCGCGTTGCGAACCGGAGCCGCCATAGGTGGTGGTGACCGTCTGTCCCGTAACGGGGTCAGTAGTTGTCACCTGCCCCTGCTGGCTGTCGCTGCCATTGTTGGCAAGGGAGGACAGGTATTCAGAAACGCCGCCCACGAC
>NZ_RZSL01000836.1:0-2054 GCF_003997355.1 Mesorhizobium sp. M1E.F.Ca.ET.041.01.1.1
GATCTGCATGCAGCGAGACCGTCAGCACGTCGGGCCTGGCGTAGAAAATGCCTTGCGTGCCGTTACCGTGATGCAGGTCGACGTCGAGGATCGCGACGCGCGCCGCTTGCCTGCGCAGCACCTGCGCCGCGACCGCCGAATTGTTGATGAAGCAGAAGCCGCCGGCGACATCGGCGAAGGCGTGATGGCCCGGCGGCCGGCAGAGCGCGTAGGCCGAAGGCGCGCCGGCCATAACGGCTTCGGCAGCTTCCACCGCGCTCCAGGCGCTCCAGAGCGCGCTGTTCCAGGTCTCGGCCGAGATCGGGCATGCGGTGTCGGCCATGTGGTAGCCGGCCTGGCCGACCGCCGAGGCCGGATAGGAGCCGCCGCGGGCGATCGGGTGGATGTTCGGGATGACTTCGGCCGAAGCGCCCTCGATGCGCTGCCAGCGCGCGAAGATGTGCTCGAGGAAGTCGAGATATTCGGGCGTGTGTACCGCCGCGATCGGGCCAGGGCCATGCTCCCTCGGCCTCTCGATCGTCAGACCGGCCGATCTTGCGCCGGCTAACAGTCTCTCGACCCGTTCCGGCTTTTCAGGGTTGGGCTGCGGCGCGCCGCTGGAGAGGAAGGCTTTCGGATCGTGGTGCTTCTGTTCTTCGGCGTAGAAGGCTTTCATCGTTCTTCCTCCGGCGCGTCGGAAAAGCTGAGGAAGGCTTCGCCGACGATCTTTTGCACCTGCTCGTAGCTCGACCAGCCGATGCCGAGCTTTTCATAGAAAGCCTTGGCGGTCTCGTTGTCCGTGTCGACGGAGAGCCTCAAATAAACGCCACCCGCCGCGCGGCATTCCCTGGCCACGCGCCGCAGCAGTTTTTCACCGATCCGCAGGCCGCGAAAACGGTCCTCGACATAGAGGTCCTGCACATAGACGCCCGGACGGCCTATCCAGGTGGAGAAAATCGGAAAATGCAGGCAAAGGCCGGCGAATTCGCCGCCGACCTCGGCGATCAAGGTCGAGAAGGCGGGATTTTCGCCGAAGCCGTAGCGGCGGAGATCGTCCGGCGTCGAGGTGATCTCCTGATGCGCGCCGATGTGGGTGCCGAGCTTGAGCAGCGCGGCGTGGATTGTTTCGGCGTCGTCGGCGCGGCCGGGGCGGAGGGTGATTGCTTTGCTCACGATAGGCAGGGCGCCAAGGTACCCCCCTCTGTCCTGCCGGACATCTCCCCCGCAAGGGGGGAGATTGGCAGCGTCGACCTTGCCGCCCATCTTGCAAAGTCCGAGATTAGCGAAAGCCTATGCGACATCCGATCTCCCCCCTTGCGGGGGAGATGGCCGGCAGGCCAGAGGGGGGTGCGAAGGAACGCAAGCATCTGAGATTGACTTTGTCTCAAAACGCCACCCGGTCGCCGCCCTTCAGAGCCAGCATCTCGCGCGCTTCCGCCGGCGTGGCGACCTCCAGCGACAGGCCGTCGAGAATGCCGCGGATCCGGCGCACCTGGTCGGCATTGGATTTCGCCAACTGCCTGCCGTCGTAGAGGCTGTCCTCGAGCCCGACGCGGACATTGCCGCCCATGGCGGCGGCGATCGAGATCAGCGGCATCTGCTGGCGGCCGGCGGCGAGCACCGAGAACTGATAGCTGTCGCCGAACAGTTTGTCGGCGATTCGCTTCATGTGGATCAGATTGTCGGGATCGGCGCCGATGCCGCCCAGAATGCCGAGCACGAACTGGAGGAACAACGGCCCCGACACCAGGCCGCGATCGCGCAAATGCGCCAGCGAATAGAGATGGCCGACATCGTAGCATTCGAACTCGAAGCGCGTGCCGCAGCCTTTGCCGAGCTTGTCCAGGATCGACTCCATGTCGGCGAAGGTGTTCTTGAAGATCGTGTCGCGGGTCGCTTCGAGCAGCTTCGGCTCCCACTCGTGTTGCCATTCGCGCGGCCGCTCCAGCATCGGGAAAAGACCGAAATTCATCGAGCCCATGTTGAGCGAGCACATTTCGGGCTGCGCCCGGAGCGGCGCAGCCAGCCGCTGGTCGAGCGTCATCAGCGAGGAGCCGCCGGTGGTGATGTTGATC
>NZ_RZSL01000837.1:0-2053 GCF_003997355.1 Mesorhizobium sp. M1E.F.Ca.ET.041.01.1.1
CTCGATTTCAGATTTTTGAGCTAATTCTCTGTTTGCGCACGGCTTTCTCGCGACAGCCCCGCCTTGGTGGCCGCCTACACCAGTTCCCTGCCCTTGGCGTCGATGGCATTGGCCACCGCCTCGTCGGTCGCCTCGTCCGGCAGGAGCATCTCGTTATGCGCCTTGCCCGACGGGATCATCGGGAAGCAGTTGGCTAAAGTCGCCACGCGGCAGTCGAACAGCACCGGCTTCTTCACCGAGATCATTTCCCGGATCGCGTCGTCCAGTTCGTCCGGCTTGTCGCAGCGGATGCCGTGGCCGCCATAGGCTTCCGCCAGCTTGACGAAATCCGGCATCGCCTCGGTGTAGGAATGCGACAGCCGGTTGCCGTGCAGCAGCTGCTGCCATTGGCGCACCATGCCCATATACTGGTTATTGAGGATGAAGATCTTGATCGGCGCCTCATACTGCACCGCCGAGCTCATCTCCTGCATCGTCATCTGCACCGAAGCGTCGCCGGCGATATCGATGACCAGCGCATCGCGATGCGCGATCTGCACGCCGAGCGCCGCCGGCAGGCCGTAGCCCATCGTGCCCAGCCCGCCCGAGGTCATCCAGCGGTTCGGCTTGTCGAAATGGTAGTGCTGCGCCGCCCACATCTGGTGCTGGCCGACCTCGGTGGTGATGTAGGTGTCGAGATCCTTGGTCAGCGCATAGAGCCGCTGGATGGCGTATTGCGGCATAATCACGTCGTTGTTCATCTTGTAGGCGAGCGAATCCCGCGCGCGCCATTTCGCGATCTGCTCCCACCACGGATAGAGCGCCTTCTTGTCGACCTTGGCGGTTGCCCGCCACAGCCGCACCAGATCCTCCAGCACCCGGCCGACATCGCCCAGGATCGGCACGTCCGCATGGACGTTCTTGTTGATCGAGGACGGATCGATGTCGATGTGGATCTTCTTCGAGTTCGGCGAAAAGGCATTCAGCCGGCCGGTGATGCGGTCATCGAAACGCGCGCCGATGCAGATCATCACGTCGCAGTCATGCATGGCCATGTTGGCTTCGTAAGTGCCGTGCATGCCGAGCATGCCGACCCAGTTCTTGCCCGAAGCCGGATAGGCGCCGAGCCCCATCAGCGTCGAGGTGATCGGGAAGCCGGTGAGGTCGACCAGCTCGCGCAGCAGATGGCTGGCTTCGGGGCCGGAATTGATCACGCCGCCGCCGCTGTAGATGATCGGCTTCTTGGCGCCGGCCATCAGTTCGACGGCGGCCTTCACCTTCTCGAGATCGCCCTGGACCTTGGGCTGGTAGCTGGTGCGCGGCGCCGTCTGCGGCGGCACGTAGATGCCCTTGGCGAACTGCACGTCCTTCGGAATGTCGACGACGACCGGGCCGGGACGCCCGGTGGTCGCGACGTGGAAGGCTTCGTGGATCGTGGCCGCGAGTTCGTTGACGTCCTTCACCAGCCAGTTGTGCTTGGTGCAGGGCCGCGTGATGCCGACCGTGTCGCATTCCTGGAAGGCGTCTGAGCCGATCAGCGAGGTCGGCACCTGGCCGGTCAGGCAGACCAGCGGAATGGAATCCATCAGCGCATCCTGCAGCGGCGTCACCGCATTGGTCGCGCCGGGGCCGGACGTGACCAGGAGAACGCCGGCCTTGCCGGTCGAGCGGGCGTAGCCTTCGGCCGCATGGCCGGCCCCCTGCTCATGCCTGACCAGGATGTGCTCGACCTCGTCCTGTTGGAAAATTTCATCGTAGATTGGGAGAACCGCGCCGCCCGGATAGCCGAAGACATGCTTGACGCCGTTGTCCTTCAGCGCCTGCACCACCATTTCGGCACCCGTCATCTCGCGCCGCTCGTTCTGTCCGTTGCTCATCAGTCCGGTCCCGTACTGTTCGCCGCCTGGCGATTTGCTGGTCGTTTAGTTGGGTTTTGGGTAATAAAAAAGGCCCCCGAGGGAGCCTGTGGGATGCGCATGGGAGGTTTTCGCCCGGCGGTTACACCGCCTTGCCCACGCGCCAGCCTACGAGAATGAGTGCTGTTTTCATGGGCGCGGACAATAAGGGCCAAAGC
>NZ_RZSL01000838.1:0-2050 GCF_003997355.1 Mesorhizobium sp. M1E.F.Ca.ET.041.01.1.1
AGACGATTCTTCTGGACCGGCGCATTTGTAACAACTCCCGCGCGGCAGATGCGTCCGGCGACATCCGATGGTTGCCGCCACGCCCGATCGTGCCAACGCTGGAGGAAAGACAATGCGTCAATACATGCTGAACGGCTGGCTGGTCGCAGCCCTTGTCGCCCTGGTCTGCCTGCTCGGCATAACAGCCTATGCCGAGGTCAAGACGGACCTTCCGCGCACCGCCAGTCTGGGTGGCGGCGGGGACATTGAGGGGCAGGGCGCGATATGCGATCTCGCGCCTTGCGGCGGCATCGCGCGAAATGCCTGAACGACTGTCATCGCAAGGCGACCTTCGCCACGAGAGTCCAATGCAGGCCGGACTGGCCACAGTCCGATGCGACAAGATCCAAAGATGTTGAGATGTTGTGGCACGGCCCGCCTCGCGGCCGGCGGGACTTCCGCCTCGAAACCTCCGAAGCGCTTGCGCCGCAAGGCTTTCAGGCCCGCTGGCCATCGAATTTCGCGCGCGCTGCCTGCACTCGACTGGTGTTCTTGCGCGCCCATTCGCCGAGCGCGCCGACCGGCACCAGCAGTTCGTGGCCGAGCTCGGTCAGCTGGTAGTCGACGCGCGGTGGGATCGTGGGAAACACCTTGCGCGTGACGAAGCCGTCACGCTCCAGTCCGCGCAAGGTGGTGGTCAGCATCTTCTGCGAAATGCCGCCCACAGCCGTGCGCAATTCGTTGAAGCGCATCGCTCCGCCGCCGAGCTTTCCGACCACCAGAACGGTCCATTTGTCGCCGACCCGCTGCAGGATTTCCGACACGGCGCGGCAGTCCTCGGTGTTGTGGGGGTGCCTCAGTAACAAAAATGTGCCTCCTTGCGTGCCGCTTTGTCAGTATCACATATAGCGCCGGTATCCAAACGATACCAAAATTCCCGCAAGGAGAGCCCCTTATGTCCAAGCCCAAAATCGCCATTGTCGTCGGTTCGACGCGCGCCGCCCGCTTCGCCGACGTGCCGACGCAGTGGATCGCCAAGATCGCCAAGGCGCATGCCGACATCGACGTCGAAGTCGTCGATCTGCGCGACTTCCCGCTGCCCTTCTTCGACGAGGTCGCTTCGTCTGCCTGGGCGCCGTCGCAGAACGAGGTGGCGCAGCGCTGGCAGAAGAAGGTCGCCGATTTCGACGGCTTCATCTTCACCGCCGCCGAATACAATCACGGCCCGACGGCTGTGCTGAAGAACGCCATCGACTACGCCGCCAACGAGTGGAACAAGAAGCCGGCCGGTTTCGTCGGCTATGGCAGCGTCGGCGGCTCGCGCGCCGTCGAACAGCTCCGTCTGCATGCCGTCGAGTTGCAGATGGCGCCGGTCAAGTCGGCCGTCCACATCGCCTGGGGCGATTTCCTTGCGGTACGTCAGGGCGAAAAGAAGCTGGAAGATATCGAGCACCTGAACCAGGCTGCCGCGGCGCTGGTCAACGACGTCGCCTGGTGGGCGAAGGTGCTGAAGGCCGCGCGCGCGGCCGATGCAATCGACGCCGAAGCCAAGGCGGCTTGAGCGCGTCATAGCGCGATCATCCTCCCAAAATCATCTGTCGAGGGCGGCGCTTGCGCCGCCCTTTTTCAATTCGCGGACGCTTCAGCCGGCGGCCGTGACCGGAGCAAGGTTGTTCTGGTGCCTTAGAGCGGTTCAGCGTTTGATAGAATCGCCGAACCGCTCTAGGTATCGGCCTGTTGCGTCGGCTACCGCCGCGCGATCTGGCGGTGGCCGTCGGGCAGGCGGGTGGCGATCAGCTTGTCGATGCGGCGGCCGTCGAGGTCGACCACTTCGAAGCGCCAGCCTTGCGCGTCGACGCACTCTCCAGTGGCGGGAAGATGGTGCAGATGCGACAGCACGTAGCCGGCCACCGTCTCGTAATCGCGGTTCTCCGGAAGATCGATGCCCAGCACCTCGGCCATCTCGTCGGCCTGCATGTAGCCGGCGAGCAGCCATGAGCCGTCCTCGCGCTTGACGGCGTTTTCTTCCTCGCCGGCATCGAGGTCCGAGCGGAAGACGCCGGTGATCGCC
>NZ_RZSL01000839.1:0-2032 GCF_003997355.1 Mesorhizobium sp. M1E.F.Ca.ET.041.01.1.1
GGTCAACATCAGCGCCAGCTATCCCGGCGCCGATGCCCAGACCGTCGAGAACTCGGTGACCAAGGTCATCGAACAGGGCATGACCGGCATCGACAATCTCGACTATATGACGGCGACGTCGACCTCGACCGGACAGGCCTCGATCACGCTGACCTTCACCAGCGGCGCCAACGCGGACACCGCCCAGGTGCAGACGCAGAACAAGCTGCAGCTCGTGCAGTCGCAGCTGCCGCAGGTCGTGCAGAGCAACGGCATCACCGTCTCCAAATCCTCGACCGGCTTCCTGATGGTCATCGGCTTCGTCTCCAGCGACGGCAAGATGAACTCGACCGACCTCGCGGACTATGTCGACTCAACCGTCAACGACACGCTGAAGCGTGTCGAAGGCGTCGGCTCGACGCAGCTTTTCGGCTCCGGCTATGCCATGCGCATCTGGCTCGACCCGGACAAACTAGCGCAATACGCGCTGATGCCGAGCGATGTCGCCACGGCCATCGAGGCGCAGAACACGCAGGTCTCGGCCGGCCAGCTCGGCGGCCTCCCGGCGCGCAAGGGCCAACAGCTCAACGCCACGGTAACGGCGAAGAGCCGGCTGCAGACCGCCGAGCAGTTCCGCAACATCATCCTGAAGAGCAACACCGACGGCTCGCTGGTGCGGCTGAACGATGTCGCCAAGGTCGAGATCGGCGCCGAAAGCTACACCACCCAAGCCCATTACAACGGCAAGCCGGCCGCCGGCGTCGCCGTCAGCCTGGCGACCGGCGCCAACGCGATCAGCACGGCGGAAGCGGTGCGCACGACGATCAATCGCCTGAGCTCGACCTTCCCGCAAGGCGTCGAAGTCGTCTACCCGTACGACACCTCGCCCTTCGTGCGCCTGTCGATCGAGGAAGTGGTGAAGACGCTCGCCGAAGCGATCGTGCTCGTGTTCCTGGTGATGTTTCTGTTCCTGCAGAACCTGCGCGCCACCATCATCCCGACGATCGCCGTACCGGTAGTGCTGCTCGGCACATTCGGCGTGCTCTCCTTCTTCGGCTATTCGATCAACACGCTCACCATGTTCGCCATGGTTCTGGCCATCGGCCTGCTTGTCGACGACGCCATCGTCGTGGTCGAGAATGTCGAGCGCGTGATGCAGGAGGAAGGCCTGCCGCCGAAGGAGGCGACGCGCAAATCGATGAACGAGATCACCGGCGCGCTGATCGGCATCGCCACCGTGCTGTCGGCCGTGTTCGTGCCGATGGCCTTCTTCGGCGGCTCCACGGGCATCATCTACCGGCAGTTCTCCGTCACCATCGTCTCGGCGATGGTGCTCTCGGTGCTGGTGGCACTGGTGCTGACGCCGGCGCTCTGCGCCACCATCCTGCGCCCGGCCAAGGACCATGCGAGGCAAAGGGGTCCGTTCGGCTGGTTCAACCGCATGTTCGATCGCGGCACCATCGCCTACCGCGACGGCTCGCACGGCATCATCAACCGTTCCTGGCGCTTCCTCGTCGTCTTCCTGGCCATCGTCATCGCCATGGGCTGGATGTTTGCCCGGCTGCCGAGCTCGTTCCTGCCGGAGGAAGACCAGGGCATCCTGATAACCAGCGTGCAATTGCCGGTCGGCGCGACGCAGGACCGGACCGAGCGCGTGCTTGCCCAAGTGACCGACCACTATCTCAAGGAAGAGAAGGACGCGGTCGACGGGGTGTTCACCGCTTCCGGCTTCGGTTTCGGCGGCGCCGGACAAAATGTCGGCATCGCCTTCGTTCGGCTGAAGGATTTCGACAAGCGCACAACGCCGGCAATGGCCGCGCAAGCGGTCGCCGGCCGCGCCATGGGCGCCTTCTCCAGGATCAGGGATGCGCAGGTCTTTGCGCTTGCTCCCCCCGCCATCCAGGGTTTCGGCAACACCAGCGGCTTCGACTTCTACCTGCAGGACGTCAACGGCGCCGGCCACGAGGCGCTCCTTCAGACGCGCAACCAGTTGCTGGCCTTGGCCAGCAACTGGTTGCGCGTCTGAAGGAGCGCCTCGTGGCCGGCGCCGTTG
>NZ_RZSL01000083.1:0-16585 GCF_003997355.1 Mesorhizobium sp. M1E.F.Ca.ET.041.01.1.1
TCCTTCATGCGCTGATGGAAAAGGACCTCAAGCGGCTGCTCGCCTACTCGACCATCGAGAACATCGGCGTCATCTTCGCCAGCCTCGGCCTTGCGCTTGCCTTCAAGGCGAATGCCATGCCGTCGGCGGCGGCGCTGGCCTTCACCGCGGCGCTGTTCCACGTGCTGAACCATTCCTTCTTCAAGAGCCTGCTGTTTTTCGGCGCCGGTGCCGTGCTCTCGGCGACCGGCGAACGCGACATGGAGAGACTGGGCGGCCTCATCCACCGTCTGCCGGTGACCAGCTTCGTCTTCCTCGTCGGCTGCGTCTCGATCTCGGCGCTGCCGCCGTTCAACGGCTTCGCCTCGGAATGGCTGGCCTTCCAGGCCATATTGCAGAGCCCCGAGCTGCCGCAATGGGGGCTGAAGGTGATCGTGCCCGCCGTAGGCGGCATGCTGGCGCTGGCCGCGGCGCTGGCCGCGGCTTGCTTCGTCAAGGCATTCGGCATCACTTTCCTCGGCCGGGCGCGATCGGCGGTGGTGGAACAGGCGCATGAGGTCGACCGCTTCTCGCTGGCGGCGATGGTCGTGCTTGCCGTCCTCTGCCTGCTCGCCGGCGTCGTGCCTGGCTTTGTCATCGACGGCCTGTCGACGGTGACGCTTCCGCTCATCGGCGACCGCATGCCGGTGCAGTCGGCGCAGCCCTGGCTGTCGATCGTGCCGATCGCCGAGAGCCGCAGTTCCTACAACGGCCTGCTGGTGTTCGTCTTCATCACGATCTCGGCGTCGCTCGCGGCCTTCTTCATCCACCGCTTCGCCTCGCACGCGCTGCGCCGGGGCCCGGCATGGGGTTGCGGCTTCGACGACGCGGCGCCCGCCGCGCAATATACGGCCGTCAGCTTCGCGCAGCCCATCCGCCGGGTGTTCGGCGGATTCGCGTTCCGCGCCCGCGAGACGGTGGAAATGCCGGCGCCGGGCGCGCTCGACCCGGCACGCATCAAGGTGGACATTCACGATGTGGCCTGGGAGACGTTCTACCAGCCGATCGCCGGCGCGATCGATTTCGCCACCGAACGGCTGAACTACCTGCAGTTCCTGACGATCCGCCGCTATCTGACGCTGGTTTTCCTCTACCTCGTCATCCTGCTTCTGGTGCTTGCGCTATGGCCATGATTTTCCAGTTGGCCGTGCAGGGCGCGCAGATGCTGCTGGTGCTTTTGCTGGCGCCGCTGCTGATCGGCTTCGTGCGCAAGGTGAAGGCAAGGCTGCTGCGCAGGCAAGGCCCCCCGCTGATCCAGCCCTATCGCGATCTCATCAGGCTGATGCGCAAGGAGGTCGTGCTGGCCGACAACGCATCCTGGCTGTTCCGCGTCACGCCCTACCTGATCTTTGCCGCCACCTGGGTCGCGGCGGCGCTCGTTCCGACATTCGCCGCCGGTCTCGAGTTCAGCTGGACCGCCGATCTCATCGTCATCGTGGCGCTGCTCGGCAGCGCGCGCTTCTTCCAGGCGCTGGCCGGAATGGACGTCGGCACCAGCTTCGGCGGCATCGGCGCCAGTCGCGAGGTGATGATCGCTTCGCTGGCCGAACCGGCGATGCTGCTCATCGTGTTCAGCCTGGCGCTCGTCGCCGGCGCCACGCAGCTTTCGACGGTCGCCGCCTTCATGGGTTCGCCCGAAGTCGGATTGCGGGTGTCGCTCGGCATGTCGCTGATCGCCCTGGTGATGGTGGCGATCGCCGAGAACGCGCGCATACCGGTCGACAATCCGGCCACGCATCTGGAGCTCACCATGGTCCATGAGGCGATGATCCTGGAGTATTCCGGCCGCCATCTGGCGATGATCGAGCTCGCCACCTTCCTCAAGCTCGTGCTCTACGTGTCGCTGATCTCCTGCGTCTTCCTGCCCTGGGGACTGGCAAGCGTCGGGGCGGGACCGAAAGCGCTTGCGATCGGCGCCGCAGCCTATATCGCCAAGCTCGCGGTGCTTGCCATCCTGCTTGCCGTGTTCGAGACGGCGGTCGCCAAGATGCGCGTCTTCCGCGTGCCGGACTTCCTCGGCGCGGCGCTGATGCTGGCGCTGCTCGGCACGCTCTTGCTGTTCGTCTCGCGGAGCCTGTGATGAACGGTCTCACCTTCGACATCGCTCACCTGCTTGCCGGCAGCCTGGTGCTGGTCTCCTTCATGATGCTCTACCAGGACCGCCTGTTCGCGCTGATCAACGTCTTTGCCCTGCACGCGGTCGTGCTTGCGCTCTCGGTGGCCTGGCAGGCCTATATCCAGGACGCGCACCACCTCTACATCACGGCGGCAATAGCGCTGGTGTTCAAGGCGATCGTCATCCCCGTCGGGCTGCATCGCATCATCCAGCGGCTCGGCATCCACCGCGACATCGAAACCGCCGTCGGCATCGGTCCGACCATGCTTGCAGGCATTGGGCTGGTGACGCTCTCCATGGTGCTGATGCTCAGGGTGACGCCCGAGGCCGACCCGCTCGCCCGCGAGGACCTCGCCTTCGCGCTGTCGATCATATTGCTGGGGCTCTTGGTGATGGTCACAAGGCGCAACGCCGTCAGCCAGGTCGTCGGCTTCATGTCGCTGGAGAACGGCCTGGTGCTGGCCGCCACCGGCGCCAAGGGCATGCCGCTGGTGGTCGAGATCAGCGTCGCCTTCTCGATCCTGATCGCCTTCATCGTCATCGGCGTCTTCCTGTTCCGCATCCGCGAGCGGTTCGATTCGGTCGATGTCGGCGCGCTCGACGACTACCGGGGAGAGCGCCAGTGACCGCGTTTTCCTTCGATGCCGTCGCCGCCATCCTTTTGATCCCCGCGGGCGCCGCGGCCATTCTCGCGGCGCTGCCGAACTACAAGATGACCGCGGGCGTGAACGTCATAGCGAGCCTGCTGACCTTGCTCGCGGCGCTGTCACTGTTCATCACGGAGCGGCCGGCGCCAGGGCAATATCTGATCATCGACGACCTCAACATCGTCTTCATCGTGCTCAACACATTCGTCGGCTTCACCACCAGCGTGTTCAGCGCGTCCTATATCGGGCATGAGCTGGAAACCGGCCGGTTGACCGCGCCGAACCTCCGGTTCTACCACGCGATGTACCAGATCATGATGTTCGGCATGAACCTCGCCTTCGTGTCGAACAATATCGGCCTGATGTGGGTCGCGGTGGAGCTCGCCACGCTGACCACCGTGCTGATGGTCGGCATCTACCGCACCCATGAGGCGCTCGAGGCGGCCTGGAAATATTTCATCCTCGGCAGCGTCGGCATCGCGCTCGCGCTGTTCGGCACAATCCTCGTCTACATGGCCGCACAACCGGTCGTCGGCGAGGGCACCAATGCCATGGTCTGGTCGGTGCTGATCGAAAAGGCGGCGCATTTCGACCCGGCTTTGCTCAGCGTCGCCTTCATCTTTCTGCTGCTCGGCTATGGAACCAAGGTCGGGCTCGCCCCCCTGCATGCCTGGCTGCCCGATGCGCATGCCGAGGGTCCGACGCCCATCTCGGCGGTGCTGTCGGGCCTGCTGCTCAACGTCGCGCTCTACGCCGTGCTGCGCTTCAAGCTTTTGCTCGCCGCGAGCCCGGAGGCGATCGGCCCGGGGCCGCTGATGGTCACGATGGGGCTGACCTCGCTGATCTTCGCGGCCTTCATGCTCTACCGCCGCCGCGACATCAAACGGCTGTTCGCCTATTCCTCGATCGAGCATATGGGCATCATCGTCTTCGCCTTCGGCATGGGCGGCCCGCTCGCCAACTTCGCCGGCCTGCTGCACATGGTCATGCACAGCCTGACCAAGTCGGCGATCTTCTTCGCCGTCGGCCATATCGCGCAGGTCAAGGGCACGCAGAAGATCTCCGAGATCAGGGGGCTGACCGAAAGCCACCCCGGACTTGGCTGGGCGCTCGTGATCGGCGTCGTCGCCATCGCCGGCCTGCCGCCGCTCGGCATCTTCATGAGCGAATTCCTGGTCGTCAGCTCGACCTTCGCCAGGCATCCCTGGCTGGCGATCCCGCTGGTGTTCGGGCTGCTCATCGCCTTCGGCGCGCTGCTTTTGCGGCTGACCGGCCTCGCCTTCGGCGAGCCGCGCGGCGGCACGGCGCCGGTCGAGGCGTCCTACGTGCCGATGTATTCGCACCTCGCTCTGGTGTTTGCCGCCGGCATCTATCTGCCGGCGCCGCTGGTCGCCTGGTTCCAGCATGTCGCCGGTATCCTGGGGTAAGGCGCATGGTGAGGAAAAGCATGCCCGCACTCACAGATCTCATCGAGGCCGGCCGGCCGGCCGAGCACCACGCCCCGTGGAGACGCGCCGTGGTCGCCCCGAAGGTCTGGAACCTTGCCGTCAAGCAGCTCGCCGGCGGCCGCTGGAGCCTGCTCGGCCTGTGGGGAGAACCGGACAGGGTGCACATGGCGCTCCTCGATGAAGCGCGGGACATTGGCGTAATCAGTCTGGACTGCCGCGGCGGCCGCTATCCGTCGGTCGGCCAGTACCATCCGCCGGCCCTGAGGTTGGAGCGCGCCGCGGCCGATCTCTTCGGACTGGCGCCGCAAGGGCTTCCCGACACCCGCCGCTGGCTCGATCATGGCCAATGGGGCATCAGCCATCCTCTGGCGGCGCAGCCCGGGAAGCCGGCGGCCGGGTCCTCCTATCGGTTCCTCGCGGCGGAGGGCGACAGCCTCCACCAGATCGCGGTCGGACCCGTGCATGCCGGCATCATCGAGCCAGGACATTTCCGATTCACGGCAAGCGGCGAAACGGTGGTGCGGCTGGAAGAGCGCCTGGGCTATGTGCACAAGGGCATCGAAGGCCTGATGGCCGGCGCGCCGGTCGATCGCGCGGCAAGACTCGCGGGCAGGACCTCCGGCGACAGCACGGTCGCTTATTCGCTCGCCTTCGCGCGCGCCGTGGAGGCGGCGCTTGGCGTCACGCCACCGCCGCGCGCGATATGGCTGCGGGCGCTGATGGCCGAGCTGGAGCGCCTTGCCAACCACCTCGGCGATATCGGCGCCATCTGCAACGACGCCGCCTTCGCGCTGATGCACGCGCATTGCGGCGTGCTGCGCGAACGCGTGCTGCGCGCCGCCGATGCGGCCTTCGGCCATCGCCTGATGCGCGACCGCGTCGTGCCCGGGGGCGTGGCAGGCGATCTCGGCGAAGCGGGCACGAGCGCCATCCGATCGCTGATCGCGGAGATCAGGCAGCGCTTTCCGCATCTGGTCGAGCTCTACGACAACACCGCGTCGCTGCAGGACCGGACGGTGGCGACCGGCCGGCTCAAGGTCGAGCTTGCCAGGCAATATGCCGCCGGCGGTTATGTCGGGCGCGCCTCCGGCCGCGATTTCGATGCGCGGCGCAACGCGGTCTACGCACCCTATGACGAACTCACCTTCGATGTGCCGGTGCTGCAGGAGGGCGACGTCAACGCACGCGTCTGGATCCGCGTCCGCGAGGTCGAGCAGAGCCTGTCGCTGGTCGAGCAGATGCTGGGGCGGCTGCCGGCCGGCGCGATCCGCGCCGATATCGCCGCGGCGGACAATGTTGCAGACGGGCCGCGCGAGGGCATGGCGCTGGTCGAAGGGTTTCGCGGCGACATCCTGGCCTGGCTGCGCATCGGCGAGGGCGGCTTGATCGAGCGCTGCCACCTGCGCGATCCCTCATGGTTCCAGTGGCCGCTTCTGGAAGTGGCGATCGAAGGCAACATCGTCGCCGACTTCCCGCTCTGCAACAAATCGTTCAACTGCTCCTATTCCGGCCATGATCTCTAGAACCATGATCCCGAAAAGTGGAGGCCGGGTTTTCGGAAAAGATCATGGTCAACCAATTGGCATGCCGTCATGCGCAAGCTCCTCTTTGAAAGTCTGATCCGCCCGCCCCTGACCGAGCGCCCGCCGCAAGTAAGCGATGCGGCGGTCGATGAATTGGCGCGCTCCCTCGACGGCGCCGCCCTCAGGAGGCTGGGCCGGAGCCTGTCGATCCGGGCGATCGACGCCGGTTCCTGCAATGGCTGCGAGCTCGAGATGCACGCGCTCAACAACGCCTTCTACGACATCGAGCGCTTCGGCTTCCGCTTCGTCGCGTCGCCACGCCATGCCGACGTGCTTTTGGTCACCGGGCCGGTCACCAAGAACATGCGCGAGGCATTGAAGCGAACTTGGGACGCGACGCCAAACCCGAAATGGGTGGTCGCGCTCGGCGACTGCGCGAAGGACGGCGGCTGCTTCGCCGGCAGCTGTGCCGTCGTGGGCGGCGTGGCAGACGTCGTGCCCGTCGACCTGCACATTCCAGGCTGCCCGCCGCCGCCGATCGAGATCCTCAAGGGATTGATCGCGCTGCTCGACGGCGCGAACGGGAAGGGTGGCGCTTCGGAAGGCTGAAATAGCGGCAAGCCCGACTCTACCCATACGGCGACAATTCAATCTCGATGGACGAGCTCATGCTGGCAATCGACCCCAATCGCTGCTCGCCTACGTCAAATCACAACCTTGCGCTCAAATCACGGTTCTCATCCACGCCAGGAAGGATTCCATCACCGCGGATCGCGGGCTGTGATGCATCCACACGACATAGAAGCTGTAGCCCGGCAGGGACAATGGATGCGCTTTGACGAGCGTGCCGCTTTCCAGTTCACGGCCGACCACGACGTCACTTAAAATCGCAATGCCTTGCCCGGCGACAACCGCATCGATCGCGTGCAGCTCCTCACGGAAGCTCAAGTCCCAGGCCTTGTCCGGGATCAGGTCCGGATCGATTGAACGGGCCGTCACCAGCCATCGGCGCCAGGTGGGAGCGTCCGGATCGCGGCTCATCCAGTCGAAATGGATCAACGGATAACGCAGGAGATCGGCGGCCCGCTCGATCGCCCGCCCATCGCTCGCCAGCAATCGCGGACTGCAAATGGGAAAGAAGGAATCGCGGCACAGCTCTTGCCCGGCAAAGCCCAAAGGCGGGCGCCGTGTATAACGGATCGCCACGTCCGCGGCGCCGGCGCGCAGATCGAGCAGCGCGTCCGTCCCGATGATCTCCAACGGCACGGCCGGGTTGGCTTCCCGCCATTTCGGCAACCGCGGCACCAGCCATCGGCTGGCGAAAGCATTCGGGCTGGTCACCCGCAGAGGCGCTTGAAAATCCGGCTCCGCGACCGCGGCAAGGGAACCGGCGAGAAGATCAAAGCCGTTGCGCAGGATAGGGAACAGCCGCGCTCCCGCACCCGTCAGCGCGAGCGGGCGCGGCCGGCGCTGGAACAGCTTGCAACCGCATATCTCTTCCAACAAGCGGACCTGGTGGCTGATCGCCGTCGGCGTCACGCCGAGCTCCACCGCCGCGGCCTTGAAACTGCCGTGCCGGGCGGCGGCCTCGAAGGCGTGCAAAGCACGGAGCGGCGGGCAGTTCCTCATGCCGGCAGTGTAGATGAATTCTGCTCATCCAGTAGCTAAGAATTTCGCTTTTGCAGAAGGTTGGCCCCTGTGAGACCCTAGAGTGGTTCGCCGTTTCACGGAAACGGCGAACCACTCTATCTCTTAGTTTTCACGCAATTCCGGACAGAAAACCGCTTCACACTTTTCCTGGAATTGCTCTAGTCCGGTTGGAACCGAGGACGGCGACGATGGAGATTCCGCGACAAACCGATGCGCTATTGGGCCGATCCCATGTTCCGAGCGCGGCGACTGAACGGCTACGGCAGGGCTTGCGAGGCGAAGTGGTGTTGCCGACGGACGCTGGCTACGACCAGGCGCGCGCGGTCTGGAACGGGGCGATCGACAAACGCCCTGCCGCAATTGTCTTTTGCACCAATCCCGATGACGTCGTCCATGCCGTGATCCATGCCAGGTCACAAGGCTCACTCGTGGCCGTTCGCAGCGGCGGCCACAACGTCGCTGGTTTGTCCGTCTGCGACGATGGGATGGTGATCGATCTATCCCGCATGAAGAAGATTTCCGTCGATCCCGAGCGCCGCATCGTCCGAGCCGAGGCCGGTCTGACCCTCGGCGAGTTCGACGCGGCCACGCAGGCCCACGGTCTTGCGACGACCATGGGCGTCAACGGCGACACCGGCATTGCCGGCCTCACGCTCGGTGGAGGCTTCGGCAAGCTCGGGCGAAAGCACGGCCTGAGCTGCGATAATCTGATCGCGGCCGAAATCGTCACGGCCGACGGACGGCTGTTGCGGACAAGCGCCGGCGAGCATCCTGACCTGTTCTGGGCCCTGCGGGGCGGCGGCGGCAATTTCGGCATAGTGACGGCGTTCGAATACCGGCTGCACCCGCTCGGCCCGGCCCTTCTCGTCGGCTCGGTGCTGCACGCCTACGATCAGGCGCGCGAGGCCATGCGGTTTTACGACAAATTCTCCCGTGACGCCCCGGACGAGGTGAGCGTCGACGCCGCGCTCGTCACACTGCCGTCGGGCGATCGCGCCTTCAGCATCTCGGCTTGTTATGTGGGGTCTCCCGAAGCGGGCGGGCCCGTCATAGCACCGCTGATGAAATTCGGATCTCCCATTGAAAGCCGCCTCCAAGCCGTTCCTTATCTCCAGATTCAATCGGCGGGCGACAGCCTTTTCCCGCGCGGACGGCGCTATTACTGGAAAGCGCAATTCCTGCATGAAATCAGCGATGGTGCGATCGACGCGCTGCTCGACAGTTACGCGAGGGCTCCCAATCGCTCGTCCCTGCTGGTTTTCCAGCAGGTCGGCGGCGCGATCGCCCGCGTGCCCGCGTCGCACTCGCCTTATGCCAATCGCGATGCGGCCTTCGATTGCTTCCCGATCGCCATCTGGGACAATCCGGTCGATGACGAGGCAAATATGCGCTGGGCGCGCGAGCTGTGGAATGCGGTCAAGCCATTCTCAACCGGCGGGGTCTATGCGAACAATCTTGGCGACGAAGGCGACGAGCGCGTGCGTGATGCTTATGGCGGAAATTATGCGCGCCTCGCCGCCATCAAGAAGCAATACGACCCGACCAACTTCTTCCGATTGAACCAGAATATCAGGCCTGGATAATTCGCAATCCGTGAGAGAACCGTGCGCAGCCGCTGGACGATCCTTGCTGTGCTCTTTGTCGCCCGCACCGCGATGGCGTTTCAGTTTCAGAGCGTTGCCGCCGTCGCGCCCCTTGTCAGCGCCAGCCTCGGCGCAAGCCTGGCCGACATCGGCATTCTGATCGGTCTCTATCTTGCACCGGGTGTCGCGCTGGCCCTGCCTGGCGCGACCATCGGCCGGCGCTATGGCGACAAGGCGACCGCTCTCGCCGGCCTGCTGATGATGCTGGCGGGTGAAATGCTGATGACGGCGTCGACGTCCTGGAGCCTGCAGATCGGCGGGCGACTGATCGGCGGCACCGGCGGCGTTCTCCTGAACGTGCTGATGACCAAGATGGTCGCCGACTGGTTTGCCGGCTGGGAAATCGCCACCGCCATGGCCATCTACATCAACTCGTGGCCGGCGGGCATCGCTATCGCTCTCATGCTGCTGCCGGCAATCGGAACAACCTTCGGGCTGACCGCCGTGGGCATTGCCGTTTCGGCCCTGGTCGTCGTCAGCATCGGCTTGTTGGCTTTCATCTATCGCACCCCGGAGATGCCGCCCGCCGGTGGCGTCGAACGCTCCGGCATTTCGGCCGGGACAACCTATGCCCTCATTGCCGCCGGTCTGATCTGGTGCCTTTACAATGTCGGCTTCGCGATGGTCTTCAGCTTCGGTCCGTCGATGCTCGTCGAGCGGGGGTGGTCCAATTCGGCGGCGGGATCGACGATCAGCGTCGTGATTTGGCTGGCCGCGCTTTCGGTCCCCCTGGGTGGCTTGCTGGCGGATCGCACCAAACACAGCGGGACAGTTCTCGCCGCGGGCTGTGTGGGTTTCGCATTCCTGATGCTCCTTCTATCGCGAAGCGGACCAGTGCTGGCCCTCATCATCGCCATGGGGATCGTATGCGGCCTGCCTGCCGGCGCGATCATGAGCTTGCCCACGCGCGTGCTCGATCAGAGGACGCGATCGGTCGGGATGGGCGTGTTCTACACCGTCTACTATGCCGGCATGCTTGCCGGGCCGGCGATCGGCGGCAAACTCGCTGTTTGGGCAGGCACCGCGACGGCCGCTCTCGATTTCGGCGCTGCCGCCCTGCTCCTTTGCCCTCTCCTTCTCTGGTCATTCCAGCGGATCAGCCGCCTCCCGCAGCCGATGGCGGTTCCATCCCGGTAGGTGCTCCCAACGACCGAACGATGCATGCCTTGACCTCGATCAAGGCATGCCCGCTCCGCGACCCTACTCTTCCGGCATTCACAAAAGGAGCAGGCGATGACGAAGACGATGAAAGCTGCGGTGGTGCACGATTTCGGCAAGCCGCTCACAATCGAGGACGTGCCGGTGCCCGCGCCGGGACCCGGTGAGCTGCTTGTCAAGGTGGTCGCCTGCGGCGTGTGCCACACGGACTTGCACGCGGCCGAGGGCGACTGGCCGGTGAAGCCGGCGCTGCCTTTCATCCCCGGCCATGAGGTGGTCGGCGTCGTGGCCGCGCTCGGTCCCGGCGTCAGCGATTTCAAGGAAGGCGATCCCGTCGGCGTCGCCTGGTTGCACGACGCGTGCATGCGTTGCGAATATTGCGAGACCGGCTGGGAAACGCTGTGCGAGCATCAGCACAACACGGGTTACAGCTGCAACGGCGGCTTCGCCGAATATGTCATCGCTTCGGCGGCCTTTGCCGCGCGTCTTCCTGCCGGCGTCGATTTCGCGCAGATGGCTCCTATCCTGTGCGCGGGCGTGACGACCTACAAGGGCTTGAAGGAGACCGAAGCGCACCCTGGCGAATGGGTCGTGATCTCCGGTATCGGCGGGCTCGGCCATGTGGCGATCCAGTACGCCAAGGCAATGGGCCTGAAGGTCGTGGCGCTCGACATCGCAGCGGACAAGCTCGCCCTGGCGCGCGCGGCCGGCGCGGAGGGGGTCATCGACGCCCGTTCGCCGGACGCGGTGGCCGATGTGCTCAAGGCGACCGCCGGCGGCGCGCACGGCATCTTAGTGACGGCCGTCTCGCCGCCGGCCTTTTCACAGGCGCTGCGCATGGTGCGCCGCAAGGGCACGGTTGCTCTTGTCGGCCTGCCGCCGGGGGAATTCCCGACCCCGATCTTCGATGTGGTGCTCAAGCGCGTCACGGTGCGCGGGTCGATCGTCGGTACGCGGCGCGATCTCGATGAGGCCATCGCCTTCGCGGCCGAAGGCAAGGTGAAGGCCGAAATCACCAAGGCGCCGTTAAGCGACATCAATGCGATCTTCGCCAGACTCAAGGCAGGCAAGATCGACGGCCGCGTGGTGCTGGATCTAACCGGCTCCGACAGGGCAAGCGCGAGGAAACTGGAGCTAGCCGAGTCAGAAACCTAAAAATATCAGCGGTTTCAACCGGATGAAATGGCGCGCCCGAAGAGATTCGAACTCCTGACCCCCAGATTCGTAGTGAGTTATGTCAAATTCTCATTTGAAATGAATATCTTACCAAAAGGGCATTTTGGATTGCAGAAAAATTGGATGATCCAGATGCCATCTCTAGCGCAGCGTCGCCAGCAGGCGTGCCGCAGACTTCAGATCAGCCGTATCGAAGCCCTCCGCGAAACGCTCGAACAGCGGTTGGAGTAAAGCTCGGGCCCTTTCGTATTGGCTGCGGGCAGCCAGAAGGGTAGCCAGGTCCATCGCAGCGCGCAGCTCCCACCCCCGTGCACCATGACCGCGGCTCATTTCGAGCGACCGCCTGAGATACAATTCCGCCTCGTCATCAGCACCCGGCTTCGTCACGCGGACGAGGTTTGCTTTCCCCCGCAGCAACTCCGGCATGTAGCAAAGATCCCCATTTGCCTCGACCGATCGAATTGTCTCGTTGATCAGCGCGAGAGCTTCCGCGAACCGGCCCGTCGCGGCGAAGCCTTGAACGAGCGCGATGCTGAGCGGCGTTGTGAGCAGTTCGTATGGGGCTGCGTGAAGGTCCTGAAGAACGCGTTGCAGGCTCCGAACCCCGCTTTCTGCATCGCCTCGACGAATCGCGAGTTCTCCTTGGAAGCCTCGCCCGACTGTGAGGTAAGGCCTGAGAGAGTGCAGCTCGGCGCAGGAGAAAAGACGATTGATGTGCTCCTCCGCGCGGTCGAAATCACCGACCCAGACCAACACGGAAACTGCCCAGACCAGAGCGATGGAGAGCGTTAGCGGATGGTCCAAGGTTTCCGCATCCTTGACTGTCAGCAGCGCACGCTCCACCGCGCGATCCGGATAGCCTTGCAGCCAGAGTGTCCTGGCCAGAATCGCGTCTGCGAGAATTCTGCCGTCAAAGCCGAGATAGTTCGTCGTGGTCCGGTCAGAACGAGGGCCGTATCGCAGCGCCTCTTCGAGCGCAGTCCGCGCACGGCCATGCTCCCCGTTCAGATGGAGCGAGATTCCCATCAACGAGTGCGCCAATGTCGTGGACACGGAGTCCTTGATAGTGCCAGCGATGACGGAGCAGCGCTCCGCATAGCTGAGCGCCGTCCTGAACCCTCCTGTGCGCAGATGGAACATCTGCAATGGACCCAAAACCTGGAGCTGATCGAGCGCATTGCCTCGCTCCTCGGCAATGGCGAAGCTTCTGTTCAATGCCGCACGCGCAGCGTCCTGTCCTCCGCGCGTGAACATCAGGGATACACCCGAGGCCGCCTGAAGACGCATCTCGTCGGGCCCTCCATGCGTGCTGTTGTCCAGGGCGAGAATTGCCTGGGCAGCCCAGCGGTGGCATTCGGTGAGCAAGGACATCGACAGGAAGACTGGCGCTGTGGCAGTGGCAAGCCGGATGCCGAGCTGAGTGTTCCCGTCAGGCCCGAAGCACCATTCCAAGGCTGCTCGCACATTCGCAATGCCGGCGAGGTGTAGAGCGCGCTGCGCGGCGCTCGACAAGGTCGGCCATTCAGTTCCAGTCTCCTCCAGCCATCGCAGATAGTAGGTGACGTGACGGGCGGCCAGCTCCGTGAGTTCGGCATCGTGGACGTCGAGCTGGAGGGCATAGGCCCGCGTCGTATCGAGCAGCCGATACCGCATTGTTGCGCCGGCCGGTCTTGCGGCGATCATCGATTTGGCTACGAGGCTGTCGATGGCACCAAACACCAGAGTCTCGTCAGCAGTGGGGCTCGTCACGATCGCCAGGGCGGCCTCAATCGAAAAGTGGCCAACGAACACGGCGAGCCGGCGAAGCACCAGACGCTCGAACTCGGACAGAAGCCCGAAGCTCCAGTCCAAAGTGGCCTGGAGGGTCTTCTGGCGCGGCGGGGCGGTGCGCTGCCCCGGCCACAGCAGGGTCAGCCGCTCGTCGAGAAGGGCCGCGGTCTTATGAAGGCCGTAGCTCGCAACCCGTCCGGCCGCCAGCTCGATCGCGAGCGGCATGCCGTCAAGCTTCCGGCATATGTCGGCCACGACCTTGGCATCCGCGTCGTCGAGATCGAGGCGAGCGCCACTAGCCGCGGCGCGTTCCACGAACAGCTGGGATGCGGGGAAGCCCTGCGCAACTGACACCGTGAGCTCCGGATCGTCCGGCGGGTATGCCAGCGGCGCCAGCTTGTAAACGTTCTCCCCTTCGACCAGAAGCGGCTCGCGACTCGTCGCGAGGATGTGAGTCTGCGGCGTGTCGGCGAAGATACGGGTTGCCAGGTCTGCAGCCGCATCAATGACATGCTCGCAGGTATCGAGGATCAGGAGGGTCCGCCGCCCCGCGAGATAGGCGATCAGCTCGGAGATGGCGTCGTTGGACTGTGGTGACAGCCCGAGCGTCGAGGCCACCGTTGTTGCGACCAGGCTGGGATCGCTGAGCGCGCCTAGATCGATGAAGTGCACGGCGCCAGCGAACACCTCGATCACATCATGCCCGACCGCCACCGCAACGGTGGTCTTGCCGACCCCACCCGTGCCAACGATTGTGACGAAGCGCGTGGCAATGAGCTGGGTTGAAAGCTCGATAGCATCATCGGCCCGCCCCACCATACGAATGAGCCGGCTTGGTAGATTGGCGTGATAGCTGGCGGCGACCTCGCTGTGCACATCGTTCCGACTGCCCGATCGCGAGATCGGTGCCACAAAGCAGTAGCCTCGTCCGGCCAGGGTAGCGATGTAGCGCGCGCCGTCCTTGCCGTCCCCCAAGGCTTTTCGCAGGTTGGCCATGTGAAATCGCAGGCTACCCTCCTCCACAGTGACATCGGGCCAGACATGAGCCAGCAGATCCTTCTTGCTGACGACCTCGTTTGGGCGGGCAGCCAAAGTCGCCAGGATGTCGAAGGCGCGTGCACCGAGATCAACCGGCACGCCCTGGCGCAGAAGGAGCCGTTCGTTCGCAACCAGAGTGAAGGGACCAAACGAAATCATGTCGCTTGTCGCGGCTCCGATCGTATCATGGAGTCATCCTTCGCCTGATTGAGGAGGATCCCGGCTCGCAGAAGGGCTTTCCCTCAGGACAGATTCGCGCCGAGTGACGATCTGCGGCGAGACTTGCTGCCGCTGGCGAGCACTAACAGCTCCTCATAACGCATAACGGGCCAGCAGGGCGACATCTCTCTATGTGTCGAAGCAGCACAGCCTTCCATCGACTAACGGAGAGTGATCATGCCCACACACACAAAACGGCTCTACACTGGCAAAGTCCGCACTACCGGCGGTCGGGACGGAGCATCCCGCAGCTCCGACGGGAGGCTGGATATCCGGCTATCGACACCCGGAGGTCAGGGCAGCGGCACCAATCCGGAACAGCTGTTCGCGGCCGGCTGGTCGGCCTGCTTCGAGGGAGCGATGGCGATCGCCGCCCGTAAGATGAACGTCGCGCTGCCTGCCGGCACAGCAATCGACGCTGAGGTGGATCTGAACGTCGATGAAGGTGCCTACTCCCTCAGCGCGCGCCTCGATGTGAGCCTGCCGGGTCTCGACCCCAACGTCGCACGAGCGGTCGTCGACGCGGCCCATCAGACCTGCCCCTACTCGAAGGCCACACGCGGCAACATCGATGTCGAAATTACCCTGATCTAGCCCTCGATCCCGACTGTCGGTCGGCCCTGACCAAACCTCACAGCAAGGCGGTGCAGCAATGAATGCAATCAGAACTCCGGAAGACATCGACCATTCCCGCCGGCGCCTGTTCGGCATCGCCGCCGTGACCTTGGCGGCGGCGCAACTCGGCGCGATCAGTGATGCGAGTGCACAAGGGGGCGATCCGGAAACCATCGCCTCAGGCTCCATAAAGCCGCGGACTTCATTTGCATTGCTGAAGCAAATCGACGCAGGCCTGCTGAACGTTGGATATGCCGAGGACGGCCCTTCGGACGGCCCTCCAGTCATCCTTCTGCACGGCTGGCCCTATGACATCTACAGCTATGCCGACGTCGTACCGCTTCTTGCGGATTCGGGTTACCGCGTGATCGTGCCCTATCTGCGCGGCTACGGCACGACGCGCTTCCTGTCGGACGCTACCGTCCGAAACGGCCAGCAGGCGGCGCTTGCCGTCGACCTCATCGCCATGATGGATGGCCTCGGGATTCAGAAGGCGGTCGTTGCGGGCTACGACTGGGGGGCACGGACCGCCAACATCGTCGCCGCGCTCTGGCCGGAGCGTTGCAAGGCCATGGTGTCTGTCAGCGGATATCTGATCGGCAATCAGGCGGCCAACATGGCGCCGCTGCCACCGCAGGCCGAGCTCCAATGGTGGTATCAGTTCTATTTCGCCACCGAACGTGGCCGTGCAGGCTATGCGAAAAATACGGCCGACTTCGCCAAGCTGATCTGGAGGCTCGCCTCCCCGCAGTGGAAGTTCGACGATGCCACTTTCGCCCTGAGCGCAGCAGCCTTCGCCAATCCGGATCATGTCGACATTGTCATCCACAATTACCGGTGGCGTCTCGGCCTCGCCGCAGGCGAACCCAAATACGACGACCTGGAAAAACAGCTCGCTACGTCTCCCATGATCGGCGTGCCGACGATTACGATGGAGGGCGACGCCAATGGCGCGCCGCATCCGGAGCCCAGCGTCTACGCCAAGCGATTTTCCGGCAAGTACGAGCACCGGCTGATCACGGGCGGCATCGGTCACAACCTGCCGCAGGAGGCACCACAGGCCTTCGCCCAGGCAGTCATCGACGTCGACCGGTTCTAGCCACTCGACAGAAGGAACATTGCGATGAGGCGCGTTAATCTCGCATTGGCCGGGCTGGCGGCGATATTCGTCACAGCGGCGGGTGCTGCGCTTGGAGCCGGCGCGGGTTCGGAGGCGACGAATGCGTCGCCGATCTATGGCGTGACGATCCCCGACGGTTACCGGGGTTGGGAACTGGTCGCCCCAGCGTTGGAAGCGGACCCGCTGAACGAGCTTCGTGCAGTCGTCGGCAATTCGGTTGCAATCGAAGCCTATCGTGCTGGCACGCTGCCGTTCCCGGACGGTGCTGTTCTCGTCAAGCTGGCATGGAAGCGGGCGCAATCGCCCGAATTTGAGCCCGCTTCTGTTCCCGGGGCAGCGACGACCGTCCAAGTCATGGTCAAGGATTCGAAGAAATATGCGGCCACGGGCGGATGGGGCTTCGGCAGGTTCGTCGACGGCAAACCGGTCGATGAGGCTCAGCAC
>NZ_RZSL01000840.1:0-2032 GCF_003997355.1 Mesorhizobium sp. M1E.F.Ca.ET.041.01.1.1
GCGCCGCCCTTCGAAGCCTTGACGGCGGCCGCGACATCGGGGGTCACAGTGCCGACCTTCGGGTTCGGCATCATGCCGCGCGGGCCGAGCACCTTACCCAGGCGGCCGACCAGCGGCATCATGTCCGGGGTGGCGATGCAGCGATCGAAATCGATCGTGCCCTTCTGGACGATGTCGACCAGATCCTCGGCGCCAACGATATCGGCGCCGGCGGCCTTGGCTTCCTCGGCCTTGTCGCCGCGCGCGAACACGGCAACGCGCACCGAGCGGCCGGTGCCGTTCGGCAGGTTGACCACACCGCGAACCATCTGGTCGGCATGGCGCGGATCGACGCCGAGGTTCATGGCGATCTCGACGGTCTCATCGAACTTCACCGAAGACCGGTCCTTCAACAGTTGCAGCGCTTCAGCGAGCGCATAGGCCTTGTTCGGATCGATGCCTTCGCGGGTCTTGGATACACGCTTTGCAATCTTTGCCATGATCTCAGCCCACCACTTCCAGGCCCATCGAGCGGGCGGAGCCCTCGACCATGCGCATGGCCGCCTCGACGTCGTTTGCGTTCAGGTCCTTCATCTTCTGCTCGGCGATCTGGCGCACCTTGTCGCGAGAGATCGTGCCGGCCTTGACCTTGCCCGGCTCCTTGGAGCCCGACTTGAGGTTGGCGGCCTTCTTCAGGAAGTAGCTCACCGGCGGCGTCTTCATGACGAAAGTGAACGACTTGTCCTGGTAGTAGGTGATGACGACCGGGATCGGCGAGCCCTTCTCCAGTTCCTGGGTCTGCGCGTTGAACGCCTTGCAGAACTCCATGATGTTGATGCCGCGCTGACCAAGCGCCGGGCCGATCGGGGGCGACGGCGTGGCCGAACCCGCGGCAACCTGGAGCTTGAGCTGGCCTGCAACTTTCTTAGCCATCTCTATTCCTGCCTTTTCTCATGCCGGCCCCACCATCTGGGAAACGCCGGCGGTTGCAGTCTGGTGGTGCGGTTCCAGCGGCCGGCTAAGCCGCTTTCGCCTCCCACCCGTTCATGGCAGCGCGACATTCGCGCCGCCTCCCGACGCCCTTCGGGCGCGGGTATTCGGATCAGCCCTTTTCGACCTGTCCGAATTCCAGATCGACGGGCACCGCGCGCCCAAAGATCGAAACTTCCACCTTGAGGCGGGCCCGCTCCTCGTCCACTTCCTGGACGAAGCCGTTGAAGGATGCGAACGGGCCGTCCGAAACGCGGATCGCCTCGCCGATCTCGAAGGTGACCGACGGCTTCGGCCGCTCGACGCCTTCCTGAACCTGGTTCAGGATGCGCTGCGCCTCGGTCTCGGTGATCGGCACCGGCTTGGAGTCGCCAAGGAAGCCGGTGACCTTCGGCGTGTTCTTGACCAGCGAGAAGACAGCGTCAGTCAGGTTGGCCTTCAGAAGCACATAGCCCGGGAAGAACTTGCGCTCGGCGTCGACCTTGCGGCCGCGGCGGATCTCAACGACCTTCTCGGTCGGCACCACGATCTGCTCGATCTCGCCGGACAGACCCTTCTGCTTGGCCTTGTTCTCGATGTCCTCGGCGACCTTCTTCTCGAAGTTCGAATAAGCGTGGACGATATACCAGCGCGCAGCCATTTCACGACTCTCCGTAATCGCCGAATTAATGCCCGAGGCCCAGGATCCACTCGATCGCATAGCCCATGGCTATGTCGGCAGCGAAGAAGAAGATCATGGCGATGACCGCGAACACCAGGACCATCACCGTCGAGATCATGGTCTCGCGGCGCGAGGGCCATGTCACCTTGGCCGTCTCCGCGCGCACCTGCTGGAGAAAGGTGAAAGGATTAGTGGTTTTCGAAGCCATCTGCCGCTCTGTCTTCAAGACCCGTTGGCCGGGTCTCCTGGATGATCCCGCTGGCCGGGACGTGCCGCCTGGGTTACGTGCCGGCGCCGAATCAGCGCCACCATTTTCGCCCACGCAAATCAGACGCGTAAAGCCGGCTTCCCAGCTCCACGCGTCGCGTGTCTGTTCAGTCTACATAAAACCGATTCTTAATC
>NZ_RZSL01000841.1:0-2021 GCF_003997355.1 Mesorhizobium sp. M1E.F.Ca.ET.041.01.1.1
GATGCAGCTTGAGCTCCGGGCCGGTCACAATGACCGAGCGGCCGGAATAGTCGACGCGCTTGCCGAGCAGGTTCTGGCGGAACCGGCCCTGCTTGCCCTTCAGCATGTCCGACAGCGACTTCAGCGGACGCTTGTTGGCGCCGGTGATGACGCGGCCGCGGCGGCCGTTGTCGAAGAGCGCATCGACGGCCTCCTGCAGCATGCGCTTCTCGTTGCGCACGATGATGCCCGGCGCGCGCAGTTCGATCAGCCGCTTCAGGCGGTTGTTGCGGTTGATGACGCGGCGATAGAGGTCGTTGAGGTCGGACGTGGCGAAACGGCCGCCGTCCAGGGGAACCAGCGGACGCAGGTCCGGCGGGATCACCGGAACCACCTTCATGATCATCCATTCCGGACGGTTGCCGGATTCCATGAAGTTCTCGACGACCTTGAGCCGCTTGAGCAGTTTCTTCTGCTTCAGCTCGGACGTGGTCGAAGCCAGCTCCGAGCGCAGGTCGCCGGCGATCTTCTCCAGGTCCATGCCGGCAAGCAGGTCATGGATGGCTTCGGCGCCGATCATGGCGGTGAAGGAATCCTCGCCATATTCGTCGACGGCCAGCATGTACTCTTCCTCGCTGAGCAGCTGGTGCTCCTTCAGCGCGGTGAGGCCCGGCTCGGTGACGATGTAGTTCTCGAAGTATAGGACGCGCTCGATGTCCTTCAGCGTCATGTCGAGCAGCGTGCCGATGCGCGAGGGCAGCGACTTCAGGAACCAGATATGGGCGACGGGCGCGGCGAGCTCGATATGGCCCATGCGCTCGCGGCGGACGCGCGACAGCGTGACTTCGACGCCGCACTTCTCGCAGATGACGCCCTTGTACTTCATGCGCTTGTACTTGCCGCACAGGCACTCGTAGTCCTTGATCGGGCCAAAAATGCGCGCGCAGAACAGACCGTCACGCTCCGGCTTGAAGGTGCGGTAGTTGATGGTCTCCGGCTTTTTGATCTCGCCGAACGACCAGGACAGAATCTTCTCAGGGCTGGCGAGCGAGATCCGGATGGAATCGAACACCTGCGCAGGCGCCTGGGGGTTGAAGAGATTCATGACCTCTTGGTTCATGCCGTTCTCCTTTTCGGGGTCCTCGAAAACCCCTTGCATCGAACGCGGGCCGAATGCCCGCAGACTGGCCGGCCTGACCGGCCGAAGAATTTGAGGGGCGCGCCGCTTCTTGGCTAGCGGCGCGCCATTGCCTTATTCGGCTGCGTCGGGCAGCCGCACGGCTTCGTCGACCTTGGTGTTTTCCAGTTCGACATTGAGGCCGAGAGACCGCATTTCCTTGACGAGAACGTTGAAGCTCTCGGGGATGCCGGCCTCGAACGTGTCGTCGCCTCTGACGATCGCCTCGTAGACCTTGGTGCGGCCGGCGACGTCGTCCGACTTCACCGTCAGCATTTCCTGCAGCGTGTAGGCGGCGCCATAAGCTTCCAGCGCCCAGACCTCCATTTCGCCGAAGCGCTGGCCGCCGAACTGCGCCTTGCCGCCCAGCGGCTGCTGGGTGACGAGCGAGTACGGACCGATCGAGCGCGCGTGGATCTTGTCGTCCACCAGGTGGTGAAGCTTGAGCATATAGATGTAGCCCATCGTCACCTTGCGATCGAACGGCTCGCCGGTGCGGCCGTCATAAAGCTGCGACTGACCGCTGGTGTGCAGGCCCGCCTGCTCCAGCATGGTGTTGATGTCGGCCTCGTGCGCGCCGTCGAACACCGGGGTCGCGATGGAGACGCCGCGGCGCATCTGCTCGCTGAGGCGAATGATGCTCTCGTCGTCATACTCGCGGATCGGCTCGTTGCGGTCGTTGGAAGGCATGAAGCTTTCCAGCGTCTTGCGCAGCGGCTTGATGTCGCCGCCCGCCTTGTAGGCGTCGATCAGCTCGCCGATCTTCCGGCCCATGCCGGCGCAGGCCCAGCCCAGATGCGTCTCCAGGATCTGGCCGACATTCATGCGGCTCGGCACACCCAGCGGGTTGAGCACGATATCGGCA